>CAZGKS010000066.1:0-9756 GCA_964526275.1 uncultured Methylobacterium sp.
GGGTAGACATGCACCCGGCCTCCGCTGGCTTGGGGAACGCGCTTACACCACCAGCGCCAGCCCGCTTTCCCATGGGTGTTCGCTGGCAGAAGGGTTGGCCGCTTCCCAAGGGTTGAGCGCGCGCACCTGCATCCGCCCCGCGGGTACATTGGGCGGCACGCTTACATCCATCACATAGCCCTGTGTGCCGCCGCCATTGGTTTGGCCAGGAATGGCAGAAGCATCCGGCAGGAAATCGACAACCTTGACCGCGATCGCAGGATCGGCGAACTGCACCCGCGCATTCTGGATGGTGGTGGTCGTATCCGCCCCTTGCACGATCAGCACGTAGCGCTGGGTTTTGCCGCGCGCCAGATATGCGGGCAGATCCGTAGCAGAAAGGCCGTAGAACAGATCCACCGGCACCAGCTGGGCGGGCCAAGGCTGTACGTTGGCGGTGCGATCCCCGACGCAAGGGGTCAATGGCGGCGCAACCGAATGCGGGCTCGACAAGCTGGCAGAAAGCGCGATTTTCATCTGGTCGGCGATATTGCCCACATGCTTGATCTTGCTGCCATTGATCGTGATGTCATTGATCGAGAACCCCGCGCTTGCTGGTACCTCGAACACTACATGCAGAATTTGATCCGAGCCGTTTGGCCCCGTTCCTGCCGTACCACGGGTGATGGTCCAATATTGCTGCACATCCTCGCCATTCGGCCCGCGCCAATTGGTAAAATTCTGTGGCTGCTGGATATAAAGCCCAACCGGATCGGTGAGCGTGAGCGGGTTTGTGCCCGCCGCCCGGTTGGCAAGGTAGCCGATATGAGGGTCTGAATTGCGGAAATTCTGGCCATAGAGCGCGCAGCAAATCAGGTTTTGTGGCGAGGTGCTGCTGGCATCCGGACGTTGAATGGTCGCAGCGCCGGCCAGATAGATTTCCGCGCTCAAGGTATTGGGAGGCGAAGTGAGATGCATCGCCCCGCCCGCTTGCCCCGGCACGCGCTTTGTGCCCGAATTCCATTTATTGGTAGGGTTATAGGCCGGTTTGCCCGTGGTCGGGTCCATCACGACCGTTCCCGCTTTTCCGGTTGGGGTATCGACTGTATAACGTAAATATAAATCTTCGATTTTGACATTTTTATCAATATAATTTTGATAGATTCCCAGCACGACATCCGGATCAACCTGCCAGAGTGTGAGATAATAAGCCGGGTTCTCGCAGGTAAACATCACCGAGCGCATGGCGCGTTTGGTATCGGTGTCATAGGTGACAGACCATTCGCAATATTCATCGAGCCAACCGCGGGGACCGCTGGGCGAGAAATCTCCCAATGGACCCGTCCAGTTGATATTTGGGCAGCGTGTCTTGGGCAGCTGAAGCAAGGTGCCCTTGCCTGCGGGATCATAGAGCAGCAACGTTTTGCCATTGATCGTGATCTGCCCATCATCAGCGAGCGCCATCACCTGATCCATACTAAGCGGCGCCCCCAGTTGCGGCAACTTGGCGGAATTGGGGTCCGTAAGATACGCGATCAGGCGGTTGGGGAACGGAGTCCAGGTGATCACGGCATCGCCTTGCGTGCCCATGCCCCTTTCCAGCGGGTTGTAATACTGATCGCGCGGGGCATCGTTCAGGTTTGACCACGGGTTGCCAATGATCGCCGCTTCCGTCCAGCCAGCGACATTATTGTTCCAGGCAACGTTGAAGGTCTCCAGTTCGCCGCTTTTGTCAACCAGCGCGAAATCCTTCGGTGCTTGCTGGGCGGGGGAAGTGAAGCGGGTGAAGGGCGTAGAAGTATTCTTGGCCATGATGTAACTCCGAGGTGAGGTGAGAGGAAACGGGTGAGATCTACGATATTGAATATAATCATTTTTTAGAACTATAAGCGTATCGCTTGGGGGCGGTGCATGCTTCAGGCACCCCTGGAACAACACCCCCCGCTTGGCGCTTGAACTGCGGGAGAAACTGCGAGGGGCGGCGAGGCAAAGCGCGCAGCACCATATGCGTTGCTGCGCACCAAAACTGGCTGGAAACCGGGCAAATCGCGCTGCGCTTGTGCATCGATCCGACGGCCGGAATCGAGGTGCGTCACGCACGTTGTCAGCGTAACCGGCGCGTCCGGCGCCAGTTCCAGCGCGGCAAAAATCGGCCCGGCATTGAGCACGCGCGCAACCCCGTGGCGAATGCAGCGGCCTTTGTCATCGGCAAGCCCCATGCCGATCCGGCTGAACCGCCCGACATAATGGCGGTTATCAAGCCGGGCATCGGCTTGGCTGGCTTCGGGTTGGTTGATGAATACATCAATCACGTAGCTATCATGCGTGCAGCGCACCCCCTCGAACATCACCCAAGGGCCGGAGGGAACCGGATCGGAAGGGGATGTATGCGCAAGAACCGCACCGGCTTGCGGGGCTTGCGCATCGCAGCACGGGGCGTTGGCGGGGGCCGCTGTTGCCGTGCCGCTGGCAGTGCTTGCGGCTGGTGCCGCTTTGTCGGCTTCATTTGCACCAAAACGCGCCGTTTTGCCGTCATATTGTGGCGCGACGGGCGGGCCGTAATCGTAATCAAGGTGGCGTGAATCTTGTGCCATATCGCCCAAGGTGGTGAACCGCCAACGGTCGGGACTGGTTGGGCGGATCTTGCGGGCATCGCGGCCGATAAAAGGGTGCAAAGGCGTTTGCGTGGTATATTGCGCGCCCGGATGCGCGCGGATCCACATTTCCAGCACCCGGTCGATATTGGCGTGATAGGCAAGGAAAACCGGGTCGAACGCGGTATAGGCGTTATCGGCCATATCTGCCCCGATCCAGCCGTGGTAATTATCATGCGGTTGCTCGAACAGCCCATCGAAAGTGAAATTGCGATAGATATAGGGCGCATCGGGTTGGGGCGGAGTGAAGGCGGGCAAATTCGCCCACGGCAAGCCAGGCGCGCCTTGCGGCGCACTGAAAGTATCAAAAGCCAACGCATCGATCACCTGCTGCTGGAACAGGCGTGCCATGGCGTACCATGCCTGCCGTTCTTTGCGGCAGGTGTCGCCGGTGGTATCGAACAGCGGATTGCGCTGCACGTAGCGACAATCAATCCCCGCATCCGTGCTCCCGCTCGCGCAGGCCTTCGAGCGGCCATCCTTGGCCGCGGCATAGCGCAGCGGGTTGGGGCGGCGTTCTCCCGTGACGGGGTGGATATAGGTATGCTCCAGAAAAGCCTGCGGAAGCCCGGCTTGCGGGCTGCCATCCACGCTGGCATCGCGCGCCATCCAATCCCAATACGGGATAGGGTGATCAATCAATTCCTCCAGATAGAGCAAAGACGCCCGGTGCCAGAGCGGAAAGGCTTCTTGGTAATGCAAACACCAATTGGTGTGCACATACGCAAATTGCTGCCACGGCGAAGCAGGCGATGGATCGCCCACCTGCAGGATATCGTCGAATTTTGAGCGGAAAAGATCAATCTGCACGGGCGTAAGCGACCGGATATCGCACCTTACGCGCTTAACCCGGCCAGGCAGTTCAGGCACGGGAATGCGCTCCTTTATATCGAACGGGTCGTCGGGGTGGATGCGCCACCCCTGATTAACCCATAACCGGAAGGTTTCAAGCGCCTCAAGCGGCCAGAACTGCCGCTCATCTGGCGTGCGGGGCATGTTGCGCGAGGCAAGATGATCAAAAACCGTCACCGAGCTTTCGCGCAAGGAAGCAGGATCTGACAGATTGAGCCCATAACCGATCATGAACGCGATCCAACCTGCGCCGATTGCCTCGCGCTCATCGGCAGGAAGCCAATAAGGCTGCGCAAACAGCGGCTTGATATCTGTTTCCCAGATCGGTTTGGCGATGATCATATCCATGCCCCATGCACTGTGCCGCAAGATCCTGCGAGAGCGGCGACGGGCCCAACCTAGCAATCGCAGAGGGCGGTGGATTGCAATATTGGGACGGTTTATGAAAAGATTTTGCGTTTTGACGGGTTGAACAGGAAATTATTCCGCGCTGCCAATTTCGGCTGCCTTCACGGCCATGCGCGGGCCCGAATTAGGGGGCAAGCGGCGGTCATTTTATTGTTGAAATAATTATAAATCATAAGGTTATATGTTTTTATTTCATGCTCGTTCATGTCGCATTTTTTGCATCCTGTTATAAACGCCAGAGCAGAAGCTACTAGACAAATTTGCGTATAAACGATACCTAAATCCTATGCGCGAAACGATACTGGACAGCTTGGATCTTAAAATCCTGAAGGAACTTCAGGCAGATGGAGACGTAAACCTTGATGAGATGAGCCATCGGGTCGGTCTTTCTGCCACCAGCTGCCACCGTCGGATCAAACGTCTCGAAAGCCAAGGGGTTATCCGTGGGCGGACGGTGTTGCTCGATGAAAAAAAGGTCGGTATTCAGGTCACCGCGATCTTCATGATCACACTTGAGCGCGATGATCGCGGCGTTGTCGAGCGAATGGAACGGTTGATCGCCTCCCGTCCGGAGATTGCAGGGTGTTACCTGCTGTCCGGCGATTTTGATTTCATGCTGATCGCCAAATTTGCCGATGCTACCGAATATACCGATTACATCTACCATTTTCTGGAAACATTTCATACAATTCCAATCCGCACCTATACCTCCAAGCTGGTCGTGCGCATTTTGCGCCAAAGTACCCAGCTTCCGCTCGATGAGCGCTTAGCCACCCCCTAGGCTCTGGAACCATTAAACATGGAAGATGGGTCGCATCGAGAGCAAAAGACGCGTTCTTATCCAATTAGAGCAATTCCAGCGATCGTTGGAACCGGTTTCGCGTTCGGAAGTGCGTTAAAACAAAGAGATAGAGCGTTTCAGGCGATTCAATCTTCGCTGGAAACGCTCTAGAGAAGCGCAGGATGTGTTTTCATCAAAACGCACCATGCTCTAACGGACAAAAACATCCCAACCGGTTCAGCTTGCACTCACAATAGATATGCGATAAAAGCGCTCTATATATATTCACAAGGAGGAATACATGCTTCGTTCGACGTTGTTTGGCCTGTTGGCACTTGGTTTGGCAACCCCCGCACTGGCGCAGGATGCCGAGGCAGGCAAGGCTGTGTTCAACCAGTGCCGCGCGTGCCATCAGGTAGGTGAAACGGCAAAAAACCTTGTTGGGCCGCAGCTTAACGGCTTGATCGGTCGTAAAGCCGGATCGGTCGAGGGCTACGCTTATTCGGAAGCCAACAAGGCGTCCGGCAAGACCTGGGACGAAGCAACCTTCGCAGAGTACATCAAAGACCCCAAAGCCGCGATTCCCGGCACCAAGATGGTCTATGTCGGCTTGAAAGACGAACAAAAGGTCAAGGATCTGACTGCTTATCTCAAGACCTTTGGCGCAAATGGCAAAGCCAATTAAATCAAATACATAAACGTATTTTAACTTGCATCGACCGGAATTTCCGGTCGATTTTTTATAGAGGCTGTCCTGGGCCCTAGCGACAATTTAACTATTTGCGCCAGATTGCGATGGCTGCGATTTTGACGAAGCCCATAAAATTGGCGAAGCGTTTGTCGTATCGGGTGGAACTTCGTCTGAACTGTTTGAGCTTGTTGAAGAATCGCTCAATGATGTTCCGCTCTTTATAAAGATCCTCATCGTATGGACGTTGGATTTTACGGTTCTGTTTGGATGGAATGACAATGCCTGTATTGTTTTATTAAGCCTTTTCAATGAGATGATCGGCATCTTACGCCTTGTCGGCCAGCAAAGCATCCGCCTCAAGCCCCTCGATCAGATCATGCGCCTGGGTGATGTCATTCCTTTGGCCAAGAGTTCCGATCCGCTTGAGTGGCAGGCCAAGTGCGTCGGTTGCGGCATGGATTTTGGTGCTCAATCCGCCGCGCGAGCGCCAAAGACCTTGGGCATCAGCCCCCCTTTTTTGCGCCGCGCGCCGGCAGCGTGCTAATGGGCACGCACAATCATGGGATCCATCATCCGCCATTCCAGATCAGCTTTTTCGTCAAGATTATGAAAAATAACATCAAAAACACCTTTCTCAATCCAGCGATCATAGCGCCTTTTGATCGTCTGGAAGTCGCCGAACCGCTCCGGCAGATCACGCCAACGACCGCCCGATCGGGCGAGCCATAAAAGAGCGTTAAAAAACAAGCAATTATTCGAACGCGGACCGCGCTTCCCCTTGCGCCCGCCCGGCACAAAATCCTGCAAACGCGCCCATTGATCATCCCGAAGGCCACCGCAAATCATCGCGGATCTCCCAAAAATCAGCCTTGAATCTGATTTGCGCCCCTTTGGGAATCCCTACAATGTTAAATTGTCCCTACGGCCTAGGGCGATTGGCTTAGGGCGTTTTTATGTGAAATGGACCCCGGCACATAAAGTGACCCATGCCTGCTGAAAAAAGCGGAGATACACGAAATAAATTCAAACAATACTACAATTAAAAAAAATAGAGCGATGTTTTGATCTTTTTGATCACACCATCGCTCTAATGCAGGATATGTTTTTATACAAACCTATCCTGCGCCTGTGTTTTTGCGCAAAAGACGCTTGAAACCAGCTTATTTGGGGATCGTACCTTCGATACCCTGCACGTAATACATCATGCCGACAACCTGCTCTTCCGAGAGTTTGGTGCCGCCTTTGCATTCCACCGTTTTACCGGCTTGATCGACAACCGGGCAGGTAAAGGGATCCGCCTTGCCGGTCTTGATGGCTTCCTCGGTTTCCTGCGCCAGTTTCTTGACGTCATCGGGCATATTGACATAGGGGCCCATCTTGACCTTGCCCTTGGCAATGCCGTCAAACACATCCTGGCTAGCCCATTTGCCATCGAGCACGGCGCGTGTGCGCTCGACATAATAAGGGGCCCAATCATCGATAATCGAGGTCAGGATATTTTTGGGCGCAAAATTGGTCATATCCGAGGCTTGCCCAAACGCGAATTTGCCACGCGCCGCCGCTTGCTGCAACGGAGCCGGGCTGTCGGTATGCTGGGTGATGATGTCTGCGCCTTGATCCATCAGCGCTTTGGCGGCATCGCCCTCTTTGCCCGGATCAAACCAGGTATTGGCCCAAGCCACCTTGACCTTGACATTCGGGTTGACGCTCTTGGCGCCCAGATAATACGCATTGATACCCGCGATCACTTCCGGGATCGGCATGGCGCCGACATAACCGATCGTGTTGGTTTTGGTCAGTTTTCCGGCGATCTTGCCCTGAATGAACCGGCCCTCATGGAACTTGGCAGAATAGGTCGCCACGTTTTTATCGCGCTTGAAGCCGGTTGCATGCTCAAATTTTACATCCGGATATTTTTTGGCAACCTTGAGGGTTGGTTCCATATAGCCAAACGAGGTCGTGAAGATCAGCTTGTGGCCAGTGCGGGCCAATTGCTCGATCGAGCGCTCGGAATCGGCCTCTGGCACGTTCTCGATAAAGGTGGTTTCCACCTTGCCGGGGAAGGCTTTCTCGATCGCCTTGCGGCCTTGATCATGCTGGTAAGACCAGCCAAAATCGCCCACCGGACCCACATATATAAAGCCGACTTTCAGTTTTTCCTGCGCAACGGCAGGCAGTGCAAGCCCGCAGGCCAGCGCAAAAACGCTCAGACGAAGGGTATTAGCCATGGTCACTCCACGATGCGGCGATAAGGTTGAAACCCCCATCCGCCACGCCAAAGCGAACGGGAGCCGGTTATAGCACGTAAAGCAATGTACACCACGCACACAGCCCTACAACGAAATTCGTAGTATGTCGGGCTTGTCCGCCCGCGCATAATGTGGTCTTGAAGGGCTTCGTGCGCGGAAAAATACCCCGCGCGAGAAAATGCCCCGTGCACGCTTGGCGCATGCGCCCTCATCGCTCCGGAACAAAGGGTTGCCCCAGCGATCCCGCAGCGCCCCCACCGCGCCGCCCGCTCAGCGAAAATACCAACAAGGCCGCAATTGTCATCAGATACGGTAACGCCGCCAGAAATTGCGAGGGCAAAGCCACCGCGCCAGCTTGGGCATGGAGCTGCGCTACCGTTATTCCCCCGAACAGATACGCCCCCAGAACCAACCGCCAGACCTGTCCGGCCGCAAACACGACAAGCGCCAGCGCGATCCAGCCACGCCCGGCGCTCATACCCGGCGACCAGAACCGCGTATAAATCAGCGAGAGATACGCCCCGGCCAAACCGGCCAGCAGCCCGCCGAACAACACCGCGATAAACCGATACCGCTGCACCGGCAGCCCCAGCGCATGGGCGGAAGTGTGGCTCTCCCCCACCGCGCGCAACAACAGCCCGAAGCGGGTATGGTTGAGCCCGTAAGCCACCGCCACCAGCAGCGCGATCGAGAAAAAGAACACCACATCGCCGGTAAAAATGGATTTCCCCAGCACCGGGATCTGGTTGAGCACGGGGATCGAGACCGGCGGAATGGGCGCGCGCGGCTGGCCCACAAAATCCTGCCCGATCAAGCCCGCAGCCCCCAACCCCAAAATGGTGAGCGCCAACCCGGTTGCGACCTGGTTGGTCGCAAAATAAATCACCATCACCCCGAACAAGGCGGCCAGAACCATCCCCGCCAAGGCCCCGGATACCAAACCCACAAGGCTTGAATCGCTCAAGACGGCAGCAGCAAACCCGCTCGCCGCCCCCACGATGATCATGCCTTCAACGCCCAAATTCAAAACGCCCGCGCGTTCGGTCACATGCTCCCCCAAAGCCGCGATCAGCAACGGCGTGGCCGCCGTGGTAATGGTAGCGATAATAAGCGGCAACATTTCCAGCATGATAGATCCTCTGATAGCGTTTTTGCGTTTGGTGGAATCATCAAGAGCAAAAGACGCGTTTTTCTACAAATAGATAAGAGAATGCTCTGTTTTCATCGAAACAGAGCATTCTCTAGGGGCTATTGCGCCGCAAGACGATGCGGTAGCGTTCAAGACTTTCGCCGACCAATACGCAAAGCAGCAGCAGGCCCATGAAAAAGCGGGTGAGATCGAAGGGGAGTTTCAAGGAGATCTGCGCGCTTTCTGCGCCGATCAACAAAACAGCGATCACAATGGCCGATAACCCGGCACCAACAGGCGTAAGGCGCCCCAAAAACGCGACGATAATAGCGGTAAAGCCCAAACCTGCGCCCAAACCGGGGCGCAATTGCTGCACTTGCCCCGCCAGCTCGATCGTGCCTGCAAGCCCCGCCAACGCGCCGGAAATCAGAAAAATCAGCACGGTGAGGCGTTTTTCGTTAAAGCCCGCAAAATTGGCCGCGCGCGGGGAATCACCGCTGGCAGCAACCGCAAAGCCAAACAAGGAGCGCCGGAAGATGACAAACGCCACCAAAACCACCGCAATGGCCAGCACGAGACCATAATGCAGCTGCATACCCGCAATCATGGGGTGCAACAGGGCATCGTCTGAAAAGGCGACGCTTTGCGGCATGTTGCGGCCATTGGGGTCGCGCCAAGGGCCGCGCACCAGATAATCAAGGAAAAGCTCCGCGACATAAACCAGCATGAGCGAGGTCAAAATTTCTGAAATGCCAAAGCGCGTGCGCAACACCGCCGGAACGGCGGCATAAAGCAGCCCGCCCAAGGCCCCCGCCAGCATCATCAGCGGCAAGATCCACCATCCGGACATACCATGCGTGGCGATAGCCACTCCGCCCGCAAAGACGCCGCCGATCAGCATCTGCCCCTCTGCGCCGATATTCCAGCGGCTGGCGCGAAAGCAGAAGATCAACCCGACCGCGATCAACGTGAGCGGCGTCGCCTTGATCAAGACCTGCTGCACCGACCATGGA
>CAZGKS010000067.1:0-9498 GCA_964526275.1 uncultured Methylobacterium sp.
CCGGTCAGATCGGTCACGGCGCGGCTGCGGCGAGCCTGTGCCTTGAGTCGCTTCAAGATGGGCAAGCAAAGTTGTGACCATCGCGGCCCGGCTTTCCCCTGTTTTCAACGCGCGCGGCAAAAAAATGTGCTGTTCGAGAAAAAAACCGGTGAGCCTGAGCCCTTCCGCAAGGTCATCATGTGCGACATCCCGCAAGGCGGGGTCGCGCAAAAATGCGGGCAACCGGAACAGCCGCGCCGCATACGGCGCGCCAGCCTGAGCGCACACCGCCCGCCCGCTTTTAGGGGAGACAAACGCCAGATCCTCGCGCGTGCCGGTTGCGGCGCATTCTTGCAGATCGAGCCCGAACCCCAGATCGGCGAGCACGTGCAGCTCAAAGCGCACCAGCATCGGCGCCAGCATCGGCATATGCCCCAGCAAGGCGCATAAGCCATCGGCGGCCGCGAATAGTTTGGGGTTGGGGCTGCGCTCGGGCAGCAGGCGCAACAACAAAGCCAGATGCATCACCACTTTGAGCGCCAGCGGGTCCGAGAGCACAAGGCCCGCGCGGCTCTGGGTAACCTCCAGCGTGAAATTGCCCAGATGCTCCTCCAGCCGTGCCCGCCAACTGGCACGCACCCGATTGCCGGGCTGCAACCCGGCCGCTTGTTTGGGCGCGCGCCCGCCGCGGACCAGCCCCAGATGCCGCCCATGCGCCGCGCTGATCACCTCGGCGATGCAATCGCGCTCGCCATGGCGCTTGACCGAAAGCAGCAGGGCCTCATCGTGCCATTCCATTGGGGGCTTTCTTGCAGGGCTTTCTTGCGGGGGGCGGGGGGTGCGATCCCCCCCCCTTTGGAGGTTATCTCACCCGTTTTTGGGGAAATCCAGCCCCATCTCGCGGTAGCGTTCGGGGTCGTCGCTCCAGTTTTCGCGCACTTTTACAAATAAAAACAAATGCACTTTGGCATCCGCCGCTTCTGAAATATCGAGGCGCGAGGCCGCACCGATCGAGCGGATCGTGCGCCCGCCTGCCCCCAGAACGATTTTGCGCTGGCTTTCGCGCTCCACAAAAATCACCTGCTCGACGCGAATATCGCCGTTTTTCTGGACCTTCCAGCTTTCCGTTTCAACAGTGGAGCGATAGGGGAGTTCATCGTGCAGGCGCTCGAAGATTTTCTCGCGCGTGATTTCAGCGGCTAAAAACCGCATCGGCGCGTCAGAAAGTTCGTCCTCCGGGTAGAGCCACGGGCCATAGGGCAACCGGGTTTGCAGCCATTCGAGGATTTTGCTCGCGCCGTGACCGCGCAAGGCGGACACCATGAAGGTTGCCTCGAACCCCAGCCGTTTATTGAGCGTATCGGCGATTTCGAGCAGCTTTTCGTGAGGAACCAGATCGATCTTGTTGAGCACCAGAAAACGCGGCTGCTTCATGGCCCCAAGGCGTTCGAGCAAGGCCTCCTGGTCGTCATCGCGCGGGCGGGAAACATCCACCAGCACGCCGATCAGGTCAGCATCGGCCGCCCCGCCCCAGGCAGAGGTGACCATCGCGTTTTCCAGCCGCCGTTTTGGTGCAAAAATGCCGGGCGTATCGACAAACACGATCTGCGTTTGCTCCGCCATGGCGATGCCGCGAATTTGCGTGCGCGTGGTCTGGACCTTGCGCGAGACAATCGAGACCTTTGCGCCGACCAACTGGTTGAGCAGGGTCGATTTACCGGCATTGGGCACGCCGATCAGCGCGACAAACCCCGCCCGGCGCGTTGCAACTGGTGCCAAGGCGGGCTGGGTGTCTGGCGCTTGCTTGTCTGCCTCCGCCTGTTCGGCAAGGTGCCCGGTTTCGGCCTGTTTGCTCATGGTTCGTCCTTTTGTGCCTGGGCTGACAGGGTCAGGGCCGTTGCATGCCTTTCCAGCCAGGTGGAAGCGGCGGCATGTTGGGCATGGCGTTTGGTGGCCCCTGTGCCATGGGCAGGCACAAAGCCTGTCACCGTAACGGCAATTTCAAATTTTGGGGCATGGTCCGGGCCTGCACGCCCCATTTCGGTATAAACGGGTAAACCGAGCCCTTGCCCCTGCACCAGCTCTTGCAGGCGGCTTTTGGCATCGTGAACGGGCAAGGTTTCGTGGGTAAGGCGCGGGCGCCAATGGCGATCGATCAAGGCTTGCGCGGCTTGCACCCCGCCATCGCAGTAGACCGCCCCCAGCACCGCCTCGCATACATCGCCCAGCAAGGCGTCGCGTTTGCGGGCGCCAGAGCGTTTTTCGCCTTCCCCCAAGCGGATGACGGGGGCCAGTTCGAGCGCGCGGGCGATATCGGCGCAGGTTTCCTTGCGCACCAGATTGGCCAATTTGCGCGACAGCTCGCCCTCGCTCGCCTGCGGATACGCTTCGAACAGCATGGCGGCGATGACCAACCCCAAAACACGGTCGCCGAGAAATTCAAGCCGCTGATACGAGCGCGTGCCATCCCCGGCGCTCACATGGGTTAGCGCTTCCTCCAGCAAGGCGCGCTGAACGAAGCGATAATCAAGGCTCGCTTCCACCGTCGCCAGAGGATCCGGGATCCGTTTGGCCATCAGCGGATTATGGAAAAGAAACGATCAAACCGCGCGTTTTCCGACCATGCCCAGAATTCCCAGATCCGGGTGTCTTTATCGGCGGAGAAAAAGATCATTTCCGCGCGGCCAATGAAATTCTCGAACGGGACAAACCCCACCCCGCCTGCGCTCATATCGCGGCTGTCCGAGGAGTTATCGCGGTTGTCGCCCATCATGAAAAAATGCCCCGGCGGCACGGTATATTCCGGCGTGTTATCCAAATAGTGCGAATCGCCTTTGGTCTCGATCACAAAATAGCTTGCGCCATTGGATAAGGTTTCCCGAAATCTGGGGACGCGAATTGGGCGACGGAAATCATCGAGGGTATCGATCCAGCCTTCCTGCTTTCTAGGGACCGGTACGCTGTTGCGATAAAGCCGCCCCTGGATCATTTGAATGCGGTCGCCCGGCAACCCCACCACCCGCTTGATATAATCGGTTGAATTGTCAGAGGGCAGCTTGAACACCGCAATATCCCCCAATTTAGGCTCGCGCCCGAATATGCGGCCCTCGAACGGCAGGAACGAGAACGGGAAGGAATGCTTGGAATAGCCATAGGCATATTTGGAGGTGAACAGGTAATCCCCCACCAGCAAGGTCGGGACCAGTGAGCTTGAGGGAATATTGAAGGGTTGGAATAAAAAGGTACGAACAATCAGCGCGATGACCAGCGCCTCCAGCACAACCCGAAAGGTTGCGCCCATATCGTTCTGAGACTTGCCCGATTTCATTCGTAACTCCTTTTTGCCCTGCTATAAGCCGCTCACGGGGGCAGTGCAACGGGAGATGACAGCAAATATGCCTCGATCACCACAAAGGCTTGCGCAAACGGCCTATCATCGGTGAGCGAAAGATGCACAACCGTGCCGTAACCTGGCGGGGTCAGTGCCGACAAACGTGCCGCTGCGCTGCCGGTGAGCACCAAGCCGGGCTGGCCGGAGGGCGCGTTGACAACGCCCATTTCGCGCCAGGCCACGCCCATGCGCAGCCCCGTCCCCAGCGCCTTGGCGCAGGCCTCCTTGGCGGCAAAGCGTTTGGCATAGCCTTCCGCCGGGTTGGCTCTGCGCTCTGCTGCCCGCTGTTCGATAGGCGTAAACACGCGCTCCTTGAAGCGCGCGCCAAACCGCGCCAGGGTTTGCTCGATCCGGTCGATCCGGCAGAGATCTGTCCCGATCCCGATAATCATGGTTGCGGTGCCAAAGCCTGCCCGCGCGTCATGGCGGCGCGCATGGTCTGGATGGCGGCTTCCAGCCCGATAAAGACCGCTTCGCCGATTAAAAAATGACCGATATTGAATTCGGCAAATTCCGGCACAGAGGCCAGGGTTTGCGCGCTGGCATAATCGAGCCCATGACCGGCATGGACCTCAAGGCCGCAGGCGACCGCTTGCTTTGCCCCCGCAGCCAAATGCCCGAAAAGCGCGCGCGCGGTGGCTTCATCCCCGGCTTCCAGCGCATGACACCAGGCGCCGGTATGCAGTTCCACGCAATCCGCCCCCAAGGCGCGCGCGGTATCGATGGCGCGGGGTTCGGGTTCAATGAACAACGAAACGCGGATACCGGCCTCCCGCAAAGGCGGAATGAAAGCGTGCAACAAAGCCTGCTGCCCCACAAGATCGAGCCCGCCTTCGGTGGTGCGCTCTTCACGTTTTTCGGGCACCAAGCACACGGCATGCGGGCGGATTTGCTGTGCTAGAACCGACATTTCCGCCGTTGCGGCCATCTCGAAATTGAGCGGGTGGGTGAGCGCCGCTTTGAGCGCGTGCATATCGGCATCGCGGATATGCCGCCGGTCTTCGCGCAAATGCGCGGTGATACCATCGGCACCGGCCGCAATGGCCGCCATGGCCGCGCGGATAGGGTCTGGCCGCGCCCCGCCGCGCGCATTGCGCAAGGTGGCAACGTGATCGATATTGACACCAAGACGCAAGGCGGGGGAGGTCACGTGGCGCCTCCTTGCGCGGCATCCCCCTGAAGGCCCCGGCTGCCGGGCTTGATGGCGGGCAGGGCCGCCAGTTCGGGGGGAAGATCGGCGGGGTCGTAATCGGGCACGGCGAAGTCGCATAAAGCGAGCAAAGGCACGCCCACGCTCGCCTTGCCGCCCGAACGATCGATCAGGCAGGCGGCACCGACAATCTCCCCCGGATGCGCGCGCAAGGCCTCGATGCATTCGCGCGCGGAAAGCCCGGTGGTGATAATATCCTCCAGCACCAGCACGCGCTCCTGCGCTGCGATCTCGAAGCTGCGCCGCAACTGGAATTTGCCCTGCTCACGCTCGACAAACAACGCGCGCGCGCGCATGGCGCGGGCCAGCTCATAACCCGGCACAATGCCGCCAATGGCGGGCGCCACCACCACATCGATCTGCCCAAAGCGGGCCTGCACTTTGGACGCCAAAGCGCAGCAAAGCGCCTCGGTCAGGTCCGGGCGCTCGAAAACCCGCATTTTCTGGATAAAAAACGCCGAACGCCGCCCGGAAGAGAGAATGAAATGCCCCTCCATCAAGGCCCCAGCCTGCCTGAAAACGTCTAGAACCTCATCGCGGGTCATATCGCGGGTCATGCTGTATCTCCTTCAGAAGGGGGGAAAACCATGCAGGTAGATGTGGCATGGGCATAGAGCTTGCCCGCCTTATCCACAAGCCTTGCCTCCCCCAGAACCAATGTCCGGCCGCGGTTGAGGATCGTGCCGGTGCACCGCAACTGGCCGGTTTTTCCCACGATAATGGGGCGCAGATATTTGATCGCCAGATCCACCGTGGTGAAACGTTCGCCCATCGTCAGAGTGGAATGGGTGGCATAGCCCAAAGCGGTATCGAGCACGCTGGCCGCCCAGCCGCCATGCACGGTGCCATGCGGGTTGAGGTGATCGCCATTGGGATCGCCGATCAACACGGCGCGGCCAAACTCGATTTCCGCAAGGCTGAAACACAAAATACGCGCCAGAGTGGGGTGCGGGAGCGCTCCTTCCAGCATGGCCTGGAGCGATTGCAGCCCGGTCATTCCGGCATAAATATCGGCGGTCAGCACACCATAGAGCAGGGGCGGGGCGGGCGTTTTCTGGTGGTTTGTGCCGGTCTGATCCGGAGGCGCGAGGGGGTTCATGAGGGGATTCATGGGGGGATTCATGCGTCGATGACCCTTTCCAGGCTGGTTACGGTGGGCTGGACACGCAATTCGCTTAAGATCGCATTGAGATGCTTGAGGTTCCACACTTCAAGATCGATCACCATTTCGTGCAGATCGGCGGTGAGCGGGCGCATATCCATGTGGAAAATATTGGCGTCGTTATCGGCAATCACGCGGGCAAAGGCGGCCAAAACGCCCGGTTCGTTGATCACGCAGGCGCGGATGCGCGCGCCAAAGCGCTGGCGGTTATGCTCATCAACCTCCCAGCGGACATCCAGCCAGCGCTCGGGGCTGTCGTCAAAGGCGATCAAGGCCCGCGATTGGATCGGGTAAATGGTGATCCCTTCGCCCGGTGTAAGGATCCCGACGATCCGATCGCCGGGCAAAGCGCCCCCATGGGGGTTGAAGCGCACCGCCTCGTTTTTGGCCTGGCCCCGGATCGGCAACGCATCGAGCCCATCTTGTCCGGGCACGCGGAATTTCAAGCGTTCTGCGCCAGAGAGACCAAACCAGCCTTTGCCGGGTTCGGGCGCCGGTTTGGGGGCTTCCTCGCGGTGATCTGGAAACAGCGCGCGCAGCACATCTTTGGATTCGATCTGCCCTTCTCCAAGGGAAACCCAAAGATCTTCCAAGGTCTTGCGGGCAAAGCGCGGCAAGGCGGCGAGCACTTTTTCCTCGGAATAGGTCTTGCCCGCGCTGGCAAAGGTGCGGTCGAGCACCTTGCGACCAAGGTCGAGAAAATGCTTGCGGGCCGCCTCACGCGTGGCTTTGCGGATGGCGCCGCGCGCCCGGCCGGTTTTTACCAACCCCTCCCAGGTCAGCGGCGGCGTTTGGCCTTCGGTCACCAGAATTTCGACCTCATCCCCGTTGTGCAATTCCCCGATCAAGGATGCGCTTTGACCATTGATCCGGCACCCTACCGCGTTGTCGCCCACCCCGGTATGGACCGCATAGGCGAAATCCAGAGGGATGGCCCCACGCGGCAAGGCGATGAGAAATCCTTTGGGGGTAAAGCAGAAGACCTGATCTTGAAACAATTCGAGCTTGGTGTGCTCCCAAAACTCTTCCGGGTTATCGCCGGTCACCAGCACTTCGATGGTTCGGCGCAACCAGGCATAGGGGCCAGAGGCCGCCCCTTTTTCGCCGTCCTTGGTGAGGTCCTTATAGGCGGCATGGGCCGCAATACCGAATTCGGCGATCTCGTCCATGCGGCTGGTGCGGATCTGCAATTCCACCCGCTGGTGTTTGGGACCGATTACGGTGGTATGGAGCGAGCGGTAATCGTTTTGTTTGGGGGTTGAGATGTAATCCTTGAAGCGCCCCGGCACGAAGCGCCATGCCTGATGAATAACCCCCAGCGCCTGATAACAGGCGGCTTCATCGGCCACGATCACCCGGAAGGCATAAATATCGGAGAGTTGCTCGAAGGAGAGCGCCTTGCGCTCCATTTTCCGCCAGATCGAATAGGGGCGCTTTTCGCGTCCCTTGATCTCCCCTGCCAAACCATGGGCCTGCAACCGCGCTTTTACGTCGCCCGTAATGGTTTCGATAGCGCCCCCAGCGCGCGCGCGCAGATCGGCAAGGCGCTTTTGCACCATGGCATAGGCCTCTGGCATGAGGACACAGAACGCAATATCCTCCAGCTCCTCGCGCATATCCTGCATGCCGATCCGCCCAGCCAAAGGCGCATAAATCTCCAGCGTTTCTTCGGCAATGCGGGCCCGTTTTTCGGGCGGGACATGCCCCAACGTGCGCATATTATGCAGCCGGTCCGCCAGTTTCACCAGCAGCACGCGCACATCCTGCGCGACCGCCAGCAATAATTTGCGCAGATTTTCGGCTTGCGCCGCTTTTTTGGAAACCAGATCGAGCTTGTTGAGTTTGGTCAGCCCATCCACCAATTGCGCGATCTGGTCACCGAACAGGCGCTCGATATCCTCCCGCGTGGTGCCGGTATCCTCGATCGTATCGTGCAAAATAGCGGCCACGATGGTGATGTCATCGGCGCGCAGATCGGTGAGAATGCCCGCGACCTCCAGCGGATGCGTGAAATACGGGGCGCCCGAAGCGCGCTTCTGGTTTCCATGCGCCTGCATGGCAAATACATAGGCGCGGTTGAGCCTGTCCTCGTCGGCATCAGGCGCGTAGTGCTTGACCTTTTCAACCAGTTCGTATTGCCGCATCATCGGCCGACAGCCTCATGGAGATACACGGAAATTTGAAGATACACGGAAACAGGGGGATACAACGAAAAAAGCGACGCAGGATCTGCGCCGCCTTTCAAGCCTATCAAAACCTTGCAACAGAGCAAGCCTGTTATGCCGCCCTGCCCTGCAGGAGGCTCAATCGTCGTCGTCGTTGCCGATAGGGGCAACCAAACCATCCAGCCCGCGCAGCAGATCATCTTCAGACATGGCGTCGAACTTCACCTCGGTGTCATCTACCTCGGTCAGGCGTGCCCCCGGGCGGGCGGAATCGCTGCTGCCGATGCGGGGAACGGTCTCGGTTTCGGGTTCATCCACTTCCACGAATTTTTGCAAGGAATGGATGAAATTCTCTTTGAGATCCGCGGGAGCGATGCAGCGATCGGCGATTTCGCGCAGGGCGACCACGGGGTTTTTGTCCCGCTCGCGGGCAACAAGCGGCTGTTCACCGCCCGCCAGAAGCCGGGCGCGGTGGCTGGCCAGCAGCACCAGCTCGAAACGGTTATTCACTTTGTCGATGCAATCCTCGACGGTGACGCGAGCCATGGCGCGCTCCTTGAAAAAGCCGTATTGGCGAGGGAAGAATTGCCCATACAC
This sequence comes from uncultured Methylobacterium sp., assembly GCA_964526275.1. Lineage (GTDB taxonomy): Bacteria > Pseudomonadota > Alphaproteobacteria > Rhizobiales > Beijerinckiaceae > Rhabdaerophilum. Next base: position 8,505 of record CAZGKS010000067.1, read on the forward strand.
CAAGTGTGCGGGCGCAGCAATGTAAAAATTCAATCTTATCACGGGAAGATGCCCATTCTACCGAAAACGGGTCCATGGAAGGTTGGCGCCAAGGGATAACGGGGGGCTATATCGAACAGGGTACAATTGCATAAATGCCGCCAGGTTTGTGGTGTCTATGCAAAAACACGCGTGCAGCCATACCCGTTGCGCAATGGGCGAGAAACCGCTAGATCACGGATGTGATGGCGTTTTGAGCGCATACGCAGCGGCTTTCGGGCCAAAGCTGCGGGGGCTTGTCTGCGGCATTCTTTCGCTTCGGCTTGGCCGAAATTATTACCCATAAAGGTAAAAAATGGAAAAAATCGCTCTATTTATTGATGGTGCCAACCTCTATGCCACCTCAAAAACCCTTGGTTTCGATATTGATTACCGCAAACTTCTGAAAGAATACAACAGCAAGGGTAATCTGATCCGGGCGTTTTATTATACCGCCCTGATCGAGGATCAGGAATATTCTTCCGTGCGCCCGCTGGTCGATTGGCTGGATTATAACGGTTATGCCGTGGTCACCAAGCCGGTCAAGGAATTTACCGATTCGCTCGGGCGCCGCAAGGTGAAGGGCAATATGGATATCGAGCTGGCGGTCGATGCCATGGAGCTGGCGCCTTTTATTGATCAAATGGTGCTCTTCACCGGCGATGGTGATTTCCGGTCGCTGGTTGAAGCGGTGCAGCGCAAGGGGGTCAAGGTCACGGTGGTTTCCACGGTTTCCACCCAGCCGCCGATGATCGCCGATGATCTGCGCCGCCAAGCCGATGTGTTTCTTGATCTGGCGGATATGCAAGCCAAGATCGGCCGCGATGCCGGGGATCGCCCGGTGCGGGAGGGGCGACCGGATTTTGTGCCCCGTGGACCTGCCGAACCGCGCGGCGAGGCGCGGCCCGAAATGCCGTCCTTTGTTTCTCGCCCGCCCCGCCCGACGCGGGACCGGGACGACGAATAATCCGGTCTG
>CAZGKS010000068.1:0-9491 GCA_964526275.1 uncultured Methylobacterium sp.
GTCCATCGGCCGGGTTGATGGCAAATTGCACGTTCGAGCCGCCGGTATCCACGCCAATTTCCCGCAGGACCGCCAGCGAAGCGTTGCGCATGCGCTGGTATTCCTTGTCGGTCAGGGTGAGGGCAGGGGCCACGGTGATCGAATCCCCGGTATGCACGCCCATCGGGTCGAAATTCTCGATCGAGCAGACGATGATCGCGTTGTCCTTGCGGTCGCGCACCACCTCCATCTCGAATTCTTTCCAACCAAGCACGCTTTCTTCGATCAAAACTTCGTTGGTGGGGGAGGCATCGATCCCGCGCTCGACGATCTCGATGAATTCCTCGCGGTTATAGGCAATGCCGCCTCCCGTGCCGCCCATTGTGAAGGAGGGGCGGATGATGGCGGGCAGGCCGATATCGTCGAGGCAATCGAGCGCAGCACCCAGGGTCTTGATGTGGTAGGATTTCGGGGTCTCCAGCCCGATTTTGGTCATGGCTTCGCGGAAGCGCTCGCGGTCTTCCGCCTTGTCGATCGCGTCAATGGTGGCGCCGATCATCTCGACATCGTGGCGCTCCAGCGCGCCCATTTTCTTGAGCGAGAGGGCGCAATTGAGCGCGGTTTGCCCGCCCATGGTGGGCAGCAGCGCGAATTTCTTGCCCTTGGGCGTTTTCGGGCGTTCGCGCGCAATGATTTTTTCCACCACCTCCGGCGTAATCGGCTCGATATAGGTTGCATCCGCCAATTCGGGGTCGGTCATGATCGTGGCCGGGTTGGAATTGACCAGCACGATGCGATAGCCTTCCGCCCGCAACGCCTTGATGGCCTGCGTGCCGGAATAATCAAATTCGCAAGCCTGTCCGATAACGATCGGGCCGGCGCCGATGATCAGAATGGTGTGGATGTCAGTGCGTTTGGGCATGAGATGTCCTTCAGCGGCAAGGTCTCGCTTGAGCGGGCATGCTCCTGGGCCTTCTGGCTCCGGGGCGTTTGGCTCGTGCAAAACCGTGGCGCGCGTGCGCGTATCTTTTATGGTCGCTCCTCGCTATAAAGAACCTCATGCAGAGCGACAAGGTGAAAACGGGAGTATCCAGCGTGAAATGCGATCTACCCTCCTCCGGCGGGGGCATGAAGGGGGCCGCGCTACGGGCGGCAACAGGCCTATGCGCGCGGTAAAACCGGTGGATATGCGGGCGCAGATGCTTGCCTTTGCCGGGGCCGGGGTCGGGGCGGCGGTTGTGCATTACGGGGTGCTGAGCGTGCTGGTTCTGGCGGCGGGCATGGGCGCGGTTTCCGCCGCCCTTGCGGGCTATGTCGCGGGCGGTTTGGTCAGTTACGGGCTCAACCGCGCCTATACCTACACAGCCACCCGCTCGCATCCGCAGGCAGGGTGGCGGTTCGCGCTGGTCGCGTCTGGGGGGTTTTTGTGCACCTTCGGCTTGATGCATGCCTTGGTTGATCTTTGCGGAGTGCATTGGCTGCTTGCCCAGATGATCACGACTTTGCTGGTCATGGGGTGGAGTTTTGCGGCGCATAAATTCTGGAGTTTTCGCGATCAGCCGTGAGCGGCGCTTCAAGGTAGGTTTCAGGATTTGAAGGCCAGATAGGCTTGGCGTGCGGGGTTATGGCCGGGGTTTTTGACGCGCTCGATACGGGTAAAGCCTGCTTGTGCCAGCAGGGTTTCGATCTCGGGGGCGGTGTAATGGGTCAAGCCAAGCTGGGAGCGCAAAGTGCGGTAATCGGATAAGGTGGTGCGCACCAGCCCCATAAGGGCGGCACCCGCAAAGCCCCCCTGCCAGCCAAAGCGCAGCAGAGCCGCCGCATCGGTAAGCGGGGAGAGGGTTTCGGGCAGGATATCGCTGAGCAACAAGGCGCCTTGCGGGGCAGATAAGCGGTAAAAGCTGGTCAGCAAGGCGGGCAGTTCCGCCTTGGGGATATATTGCGCAACCGAGTGACAGAAAATGCGCGAAAACGTGCCCTCTGGCAAGGCGTGCATGGCGGGGACATCGATCACATGGATCGCGCTGTTTTGGCCAAAGCGGGTGGTTAGCCGCGCCCGGATGAGCGGGGCGCTTTCCACCAAGGTGAGCGAGCTGGTCAGGACGGCCAGAAGCTCTGCGCTCAAGGCCTCGCCGCAACCGTAATCGAGGATAGGGGCGAGGGTGTCGGGCAGAAAAGCGGCAAAATCGGTCGCTATTTGTTTGTAATGGCGCGTTTTATGGCGCTGATTGACATAAATCGGGGTGTCCGCGTTCCAGTAATCGGTCCAGCTTTTTGGCGTAGACGCCTGCGCGCCAGCTTGCGCGGGAGAAGGTTTATCCGCCATGACCGAACCTTTCCCACACGCTATGCGCCCAAGGGGAGGCAACGAGCCAATAGCCGGGGGCAAAAAACACGCTGATCCACGCCAAGGCGCCGAGCAGATTGGCGAGCATGAAGGGCACGGGCGGCATACGCGAAAGCCCGGCCGCAATGGGCACCATGACCCGCAAGGGGCCGGTAAAATGCCCTAAAACCACGCCCGCAACGCCCCATTTGCGAAAAAAAACTTGCGTTTTTTCAATGGATGGCCGGATTTTGGCAAACCAGCGATGTGTGTGGATAACGGGCGCGAACCGCACCGAGAGCAGATACATCAGGGAAAAACCGAGCGAACCGCCAAGCCAGCCAGCGATCCAGGCGGGCCAGAACGGCGCATCCGCCAAAGCCAATATGCCGCCGAGCGCAAACAGGATCAAGGTTGCGGGAATGAATACCGAAACGCCGATAATCGTCTCCCCCAAGGCGAGAACGAAGATCAGCAACGCGGCGTAATTCTGGTGGGCACGGATGAACTCAATGGCGTGTTGCGGATTGATTTCCATGCAAGCTTCCTTGAAGGCAATGGGGGAGGCGTGAAGCGAGGTTCGCGCCGTATCGTGGCGTTATGAGAGTTCTTTGTTGGTTATTAGAGTTCTTGGCTGGTTTGTCAAAACTATGGCTGAGCCGTGGGGGATCGTGCACCGGGATAGGCTCACGATCAATCAAACGCGGCGCAAAAGGCTGGGATCAGGCCCCATTCAACATGGAAGGTTGGTCGCCTCGAAAAGGAAAGCGCATCCCGTGTTTTACAAATCTCTTGTTTTTCAAATGGATAGAGCGTTTTCTTTCCTTTTTCCATGATCCTCCGGAGGCGATGTTGGCAGCAAATGGATAGGTCAAATCCCTCAACCGTGCCATTCCCTCAACCGTGCCATGGGGCAGGCTTTTCGGGGCTTGTCCTTCTGCGCGCCAAAATCACGCCAACCCTCCATAGTCACGCCAACCCTCCATAGTAAGGAGTCCTGAGTAAGGAGTTCTGGCGCTGAAGCCGATGGGGTTATTTGCCTTCCGCTTTCAATTTGGCGCGGCATTCGGTGGAGAAGGTCAGCCATTTCTTGCCTTGCTTGGTCAAGGCGTCCTTGTTGGCGCGCCATTGGCGGCCGCATTCGCGCATGCGTTCATCGTTCTTGAGCTGGGCTTCCGAGCGTTCCCGCTTGGCTTGTGGCTTGTCGGCCGTGGCGGGGGCGGCATTGGTTGCCGGGGCAGCGGTTGCGGCAGGCGCGGGGGTTGCTTTGGGGGCGGTTGCGGGCGCTGCGGGCGTGGTTGGGGCCGGGGTGGCCGGGCGCAGCGGGTTGGCAGTCTGCGCCCGTGCAAGCATCGGGGTAAGGGTGAGGGCTACAGCGAGCAGGGCTGTCGCAACGGGAAGGCGGGTGATCATGCGGGATCCTCACGGGGGTAGGGGGACGGGGTTAGGGGGACCAGGTTCAAGGGGGCGCGTTGCCCCCTACGCGGCGAGAGAGACGAGCAAGAGAGACGAGCAAAAGAGTTTTGTGCAGGCTTTATGCAAACCTGCCACGAATGTATTGGTTTTCAGGCCCGTTGGCGATAGGATGCCGGAAAGATTTTATACGGTGACGCAAAGGGGCGCAGCTATGATCGACCTTTATTATTGGCCTACACCAAATGGTTGGAAAGTAACGATTTTTTTGGAAGAGGCCGGGATGCCCTATCGCTTGCATGGGGTCGATATTACGCGCGGGGACCAATTCAAGCCGGAATTTCTGGCGATTTCCCCCAATAACAAGATGCCCGCGATCACGGATCAAGACGGGCCGGGCGGTACCCCGATCAGCGTGTTCGAGAGCGGGGCGATTTTGCTGTATCTGGCCCGCAAAACCGGAAAATTTTATGCAACCGATCCGCGCAGGCAGGTCGAGATCGAGCAATGGCTGTTCTGGCAAATGGGCGGCTTTGGCCCCATGTTGGGGCAGGTGCATCACTTTGTGCATTATGCCCCCGAGCAGGTGCCTTACGCGATCAAGCGCTATGGCGTGGAAGCCAAACGGCTTTATGGCGTGCTCAATGCGCAGCTTGCCGGGCGCGATTATGTGGCCGGCGAATATTCGATCGCTGATATGGCGATTTACCCTTGGGCGCGGCTATGGGAGCGGCAGGGCCAGGTGATCGACGGCTTGCCGCATGTGAAAGCGTGGCTTATGCGTATGGAGGCGCGCCCCGCCGTGCAACGCGGAGTTGCGATCAAGCCCGATTCTTCGGGCACCCCGCTCGATATGAAAGCCCCCAAAGTGCAAGCCATTTTATTTGGGAACAAGGGGTAGGGCGGCAAAAGTAAGGGGTGAAATTGCCGTGAAGCTTTGCTAAAGTGAAAGCAGGCAAAGCGGTGCTGCTTTGTGAAAAGGTGTGTGGCAAACCAGAAAGCGCAGGGGAAAATTTGCCCTGTGCACGTTTGGTTTGCTTGGCGCATTGTCTAGTTCCGGGTGATTCATGGAAATCTTCGATTACGACAATATCCTGTTGCTGCCGCGCAAATGCCGCGTCGAAAGCCGTTCGGAATGCGATGCAAGCGTGGTGTTGGGCGCGCGATCGTTCAAGATCCCGGTCGTGCCCGCCAATATGAAAACCGTGGTCAATGACGAAATTTGCCGCTGGCTGGCCGCCAATGGCTATTTTTACATCATGCATCGGTTTGATGTCGATAACGTTGCGTTTGTGCGCGCCATGCAGGCGGAGGGGCATTTCGCCTCGATCTCGCTGGGGGTCAAGCCAGCCGATTACGCGATCGTAGACCGGCTGGCTTCCGAAGGGCTGGTGCCTGATTATGTGACAATCGATATTGCCCATGGCCATGCTGACAGCGTGAAAAACATGATCACGCACCTTAAAGCTTCTTTGCCGCAAACCTTTGTGATTGCAGGTAATGTCGGCACGCCAGAAGCGGTGATCGACCTTGAAAACTGGGGCGCGGATGCCACAAAGGTTGGCATTGGACCGGGCAAGGTGTGCATTACCAAAATGAAAACCGGGTTCGGGACAGGCGGCTGGCAGCTCTCTGCCCTCAAATGGTGCGCCAGAGTTGCGACCAAGCCGATCATCGCTGATGGCGGGATCCGCGAACATGGCGATATTGCCAAATCGATTCGCTTTGGTGCCAGCATGATCATGATCGGCTCGATGCTGGCCGGGCATGAGGAATCCCCCGGCCTGACCGTTGAGGTCGATGGCAGGCTTTATAAGGAATATTATGGCTCTGCCTCCGACCACAACAAGGGCGAATACAAGCATGTGGAGGGCAAGCGCATTCTGGAGCCGATCAAGGGCAAGCTGGCCGATACCTTGCGCGAAATGCGCGAGGATGTGCAAAGCTCGATCTCCTATTCCGGCGGGCGCAAACTGCTCGATATTCGCAAGGTCAATTACGTGATTTTGGGCGGCGACAATGCCGGGGAGCATCTGTTGATGTGAGGGCGTGCGCGGGCAGATTGCTAGAGCATGCTGCGATAAAGTGGATACCGATTTATCGCAAAAAAGCATACGAAAACAAAACATAAGATCAAGATGCGTTTCCGTATGAAGGCATCCTGACCCTAGGGTCATAATATCTTCCTTCAATGCTCTCGTTGTACCATGTATCCACCATGCTTAAGCGGTGTCAACGCCCCATGCGCAGGGGAAGGGGCTGACACTTGACTTGAGATAAGCCAGGTTGTCAATATGCATCTAATAAACTGTAAATTATCAAGAAAATAGCAGTTCAAGCAGCTCTGCGACACATTTTGGAAAAAGACCGTCCCGACAGCTTGAATTGGGAACGGCTAGGTTATAACTGGCCAACAAAAGGCAGGCCGACGTAATTTTCTGCCAGGACCGTCTGGGCGGCTTGCGACCCTTGGAGATACGCAAATTCGGCCTGCTGCATCCGCTGCTCAAAGGGGGCGGCGGTGTCAAACCGATGCAGGAGATTGGTCATCCACCACGAGAAGCGCTCCGCCTTCCAGATACGCGCCAGCGCGCGCGGGGAATAGCTGTCAAGGGCGTGGCGATGGCCTTCAACCATATGACCTATTATGGCCTGCGCGAGGTAAAATACATCGCTGGCAGCCAGGTTTAGCCCTTTGGCCCCGGTGGGGGGAACGATATGGGCGGCATCCCCTGCCAGAAACAGCGCGCCAAAGCGTAAGGGTTCCGCGACAAAAGAGCGCAGGGGCGCGATGGATTTTTCGAGCGCAGGGCCGGGAATGACGCTTTGCGCGGTGTGCGGGTCCAGCCTTGCGCGCAGTTCGTCCCAAAAGCGGGTATCGCTCCAATTTTGCACGGAATCATCGGCCGCACATTGGATATAATAGCGCGACCTTGTGCGCGAGCGCATGGAGCACAGGGCAAAGCCGCGCGCATGCCCGGCATAGATCAGTTCATCGGCGCAAGGGGGGACATCGGCCAGCAGACCGAGCCATCCGAACGGATAGACCCTCTCGAACGTTTGCAGAGCGCCAGCAGGAATGCTGGGGCGGGTGATGCCGTGGAAACCATCGCAACCAGCGATCAGATCCGCTTTTATGTCAAAAGGTTGATTGTTGTGGGTGAAGGTTACGCGTGGATGGGTTGTTTCAAGGTCGTGCACGGCGACATTTTGGGCTTCGTAGATGCTTTTGGCGCCGCGGCGGTTGCGATCCTCCATCAGATCGCGCGTTAGCTCCGTTTGGCCATAGATCGTGACGGCCTTGCCGTTGGTGCAGGCTGCAAGATCGATCCGGAATTTGCGCTCGCCCATGGCAAGGCAAACGCCTTCATGGATCAGCCCTTGGGTTTTAAGGCGGGTATCGACGCCCAAAGCGTGCAACAGATCGACGGTGCCTTGTTCGAGCACCCCTGCGCGGATGCGGGCGAGGACGTAGTCCTCTGATTTTGCTTCCAGCAAGATCGTATCGATGCCCGCTTGATCGAGCAGGGCGCCAAGCATCAATCCGGCCGGGCCTGCCCCGATAATGGCGACCTGATGCCGCATGTCGCCTCCTTTTCCATCGGCTTGCGGGCTGGATGGATCCCCTTGTCTGCCTCTTGTGGTGAGGCTGTGCGCATGGGGCAGGGTAGCGTGCCAAAGGAGTGGCGGCAAGCCGGTTTGGCGGGAGAGATTTTTTCAGAGCGTTTGCGCGCCAAAATCACGCCAACAATCCACGATAAGGAGTCCTGATCCTAAATCCGCTCCGAATGGATAATCTCCTGAAAGCTTATACTTGGGAGGGGGCTTGCCCATGTTGAAGCGCGCTCAAAATAGGGAACCTTGCCCCCCCGAACCTTGCCCGCCTGTGCCTTTTGTGCCAGCGCCCGGTTTGGTGCCTGCCCCCGGTGTCGATGCCGGGGGGGGGGAATCTGCGTGCGAAAGTCCAGATTTCGGGATGTCTGTCCGTTTCGGGATGCCGGTGACGGGGGCGCCGCTTGGGCTGCCCGCTTGCGCGGGGCCAGGCGCGTCGGCCCTTGCGCTCACGCGGCCATCGTTCATCTCGATGTGTAAAGCCTGCCCGGCGGTAATATCCGCAGCGTGGCGGATCACCGCGCCCGCCGCATTGCGCACCACGGCATAGCCGCGCGCCAAAACCTGCTTATACCCCAAAGAGATCAGCAAGTGGCCTTGCCCGACAAGCCGGGTGCGGGCGCGTTCAGCCCGGCCTGTCATGGCATTGTGCAGTCGCTGGCGCAGATTTTCCAGCTTGGCCCGGCGCAAGGTTGTGCGCTCCTGCTCCAGCCGCAAGCGCGTGGCAAAGCCTTGCCCAAGGCGCATATGATATTCCAGCAACAGCCGGTTGCGCTCGCGCATGCTGCGGATCGCCAGCCCCGGCAGGCGCGCACCGGCCTGGCGTACCCGTTCGCCCAACCGCGCCAGCCGGGCTTGCGGGCTTTGCGCCAGCAAATGCCGCGCATTCTGCGTGAGGCTGCGCTGTTTGTGCGTCAGCAGGGCGCGCAGCCCGGCCTGTTGGCGCAACACCGCCCGATCCAATCGCTGGCGGGGGCCTTCCAGCGCGCGTTCGGGCGCTGGCAGGGCGCGCGCCAGATGCACGACCTCGCGGCGCAAGCGCTCCATGAAGCGCGCCATGGCGCCAAGGCGGCGGCTATGGGTTTGCGCCAAGGTGGCCAGCAGATCCGCCCGAACCGGCACCGCCATTTCGGCCGCCGCTGTGGGGGTTGGCGCCCGCAGATCTGCGGCGAAATCGATCAGGGTGGTATCTGTCTCGTGGCCGATCGCGGAAATGAGCGGAATGACGCTCGCGGCGGCTGCCCGCACCACGTTTTCTTCGTTGAAGGGCCATAGATCTTCGAGCGAACCGCCGCCGCGCGCTACAATCAAGACATCCGGGCGGGGGAGATCGTCGTCCTCGTCGATTGCGTTGAACCCGGCAATGGCGGCGGCCACCTCGCTCGCGCTTTCCTGCCCCTGCACGCGCACCGGCCAAAGCAGAACCTGCACCGGAAAGCGCGCCGCAAGACGGTGCAGAATATCGCGAATCACAGCCCCGGTTGGCGAGGTGATCACCCCGATCACGCGCGGCATATAGGGCAAAGGCCGCTTGCGCGCGGGATCGAACAGCCCTTCGGCCTGCAATTTGGCCCGCCGCGCTTCGAGCAGGGCCATCAGCGCGCCCACGCCCGCCGGTTCCATCTGCTCGACGATGATCTGATACCCGGATTTCCCCGGATAGGTGGTCACGCGCCCGGTGGCGATAACCTCCATCCCCTCTTCGGGGCGGAATTTTAGTTTGCCGAACACACCCTTCCAGATCACGGCATCGATTTTTGCGCCCGCATCCTTGAGCGAAAAATAGGCATGGCCGGAACTATGGGGCCCGCGATAGCCGGAAATCTCCCCGCGCAGACGCACCAGACCGAAGGCATCCTCGATCGTGCGTTTGATGGCACTCGAGAGTTCGGAAACGCTAAGTTCCAAGGCGTTGGTGATCGGCTCCATTGTTCACGCATAGCCGGGCTTGCGGCAAAAGAAAACACGGGGAAATACATCAGCCCCAAGAAAACCCGCAAAGGACTCAGGAAAACCCGCAAAGGCTTCAAGAAAACCTGTAACGATCCCGTCGGTGTTCGCTGAGAACCCGCATTACCCCCGGAAAATGGTCGAGGTCGTTCTAGAGCAATTCCGGACGCGAAACCGGTTCCAACGATCGCTGGAATTGCTCTAGGGTCAG
>CAZGKS010000069.1:0-9224 GCA_964526275.1 uncultured Methylobacterium sp.
CTGATTGGCGGCTTCTGCCATCTTTATATTGGGCAGGAAGCGGTGGTGATCGGTATGCAGATGGCCTCCAAGCCGGGGGATCAGGTGATTACCGGCTATCGCGACCATGGGCATATGCTCGCTTGCGGCATGCAGGCCAATGGGGTGATGGCGGAGCTGACCGGGCGGCGCGGCGGGTATTCGCGCGGCAAGGGCGGCTCCATGCATATGTTCAGCATGGACAAGCATTTTTATGGCGGGCACGGGATTGTCGGCGCGCAGGTCGCGCTGGGCACCGGGCTTGGCTTTGCCAATTGGTATCGCCAGAATGGATCGGTCTCCATGGCCTATTTCGGCGATGGCGCGGCCAATCAGGGCCAGGTGTATGAGAGCTTCAATATGGCGGAGCTTTGGCGTCTACCGGTGGTTTTTGTCATTGAAAACAATCGCTATGCGATGGGGACAGCGGTTTCACGCGCCTCCGCCCAGCAAGATTTCTCCAAACGCGGGGCTTCGTTCAATATTCCCGGCGAGCAGGTGGATGGCATGGATGTGCAGGCTGTCTATGATGCCGGTAAGCGCGCGCTGGATTTTGCGCGCTCCGGCCAAGGGCCTTACATTCTGGAAATGCAAACCTATCGGTATCGCGGGCATTCCATGTCGGACCCGGCCAAATATCGCTCCAAGGAGGAGGTTGATAAAATGCGCGCGGACCATGACCCTATCGAGCAGGTCAAGGCGCGGTTGCTCAAAACGCACAAGATCAGTGAAGAGGATTTAAAAGCCATCGACACTGAAGTGCGGCGGATTGTCAATGAAAGTGCGGAATTTGCCACCAATGATCCAGAGCCGGATGTCGCCGAGCTTTGGACCGATATTGTGCGCTAAGGGGGGTGGTACCATGCCGATCGATGTTTTGATGCCTGCGCTCTCGCCCACCATGGAAAAGGGTAACCTTGCCAAATGGCTTAAAAAAGAAGGCGATACGATCAAAAGTGGCGATGTGATCGCCGAAATCGAAACCGACAAGGCGACCATGGAGGTCGAGGCGGTGGATGAAGGCGTGCTGGCGCAGATTCTCGTGCCTGCAGGCGCGCAGGATGTTGCGGTCAATACCGTGATCGCGCGGATTGCAGGTGAGGGCGAAGACGCCAAGGCGGTGCCTGCGGCTGTGGCAGCGCCGGTTGCTGCGCCCGTGGTGGCAGCTGTGGCGTCTGTGCCTGCGGCGGCGCGGGCGGAGGTTCCTGCTTATGATGCTTCGGGCGAAATTCCACCCGGCACCGAGATGGTGAAAACCACGGTGCGCGAAGCTTTGCGCGATGCGATGGCCGAGGAAATGCGGCGCGATGGTGATGTGTTCGTAATGGGCGAAGAGGTTGCCGAATATCAAGGCGCCTACAAGATCACGCAAGGGTTGTTGCAGGAATTCGGCGCCCGCCGGGTGATTGACACCCCGATCACCGAGCATGGCTTTGCGGGCATTGGCGTGGGGGCGGCCTTGACCGGGCTCAAGCCGATCGTTGAGTTCATGACCTTTAATTTTGCGATGCAGGCCATTGATCACATTATCAATTCTGCGGCCAAAACGCTCTATATGTCGGGCGGTCAGCTTGGCTGTCCGATTGTGTTTCGTGGTCCCAATGGTGCGGCCTCCCGCGTGGCGGCGCAGCACAGCCAGGATTATGCGGCCTGGTATAGCCAAATTCCGGGGCTCAAGGTTATCCAGCCGTGGTCAGCGGCGGATGCCAAGGGGTTGCTGAAAGCGGCCATAAGGGACGCTAACCCGGTGATTTTTCTGGAGAATGAAATTCTCTATGGTCAAAGCTTTGATGTGCCCAAGCTCGATAATTTCGTGCTGCCGATTGGCAAGGCGAAGGTGGTGAGGCCCGGCACGCATGTCACGCTGGTCTCGTTCGGGATCGGCATGACTTATGCGATGAAAGCGGCCGAGGCGCTGGCCGGGGAGGGGATCGAGGCGGAGGTGATCGATCTGCGCACGATCCGCCCGATGGATGTGGCCACCGTGGTGCGCTCTATCCAGAAAACTAATCGCTGCGTGGCGATCGAGGAGGGGTGGCCGCAAAGCGGGGTCACGGCCGAAATCGGTATGCGAATCATGGAGGAGGCGTTCGATTATCTCGATGCGCCGGTCATCCGCATTACGGGCAAGGACGTGCCGATGCCCTATGCTGCCAATCTTGAAAAACTCGCGCTGCCGACTGTTGCGGAGGTTGTCGCGGCAGCCAAAGCGACCTTGTATCGCTAACGGGCGGAGATTTGATCATGCCAATTGATATTCTGATGCCCGCCCTCTCGCCGACCATGGAAAAGGGCAACCTTGCCAAATGGCTTAAAAAAGAAGGCGATACGATCAAAAGTGGCGATGTGATCGCCGAAATCGAAACCGACAAGGCGACCATGGAGGTCGAGGCGGTGGATGAAGGCGTGCTTGCCAAAATTTTTGTGCCCGCAGGCGCGCAGGATGTGGCGGTCAATACGCGTATTGCGGTCATTGCGGGCGAGGGCGAGGATGTGCAGGCAGCCGCCGCTGGCGGGGCAGGGCCGAAAGCGCTCGGCGTAGCGCCTGCGCCTGGTGTAGCGGCGGGGAATGCCGGGGCGCCTTCCAAGGCGGGTTTGACTGTTGAGCCCGCTTCTGGCGGCGCTTTGGCCCATGGTGGCGCGGAAAGCCGGGTTTTTGCCTCGCCTTTGGCACGAAGGATGGCCAAACAAGCCGGGCTCGCGCTTGAAACGGTGAAGGGCTCCGGCCCGCATGGGCGTATTGTTGTGGCCGATATTGCGGCGGCCAAAGCGGGCGGCGCGCTTTCGGCGGCTGCGGTTGGCGCACCTGCTGCTGCGGCCCCGGCCCCGGTCCCGGTTGGCGCCTCTGATGCGATGGTGCGCAAGCTGTTCGCGCCGGGCAGTTTTGAGGAAATTCCGCATGATTCGATGCGCAAGACCATCGCGCGGCGGCTGACCGAATCGAAATCGACGATTCCGCATTTTTACCTGACCGTTGATTGCCAGCTCGATGCCCTGCTGGCCTTGCGCGAGCAGATCAATAAGGCCGCGCCCGTAGTCGGGGACAAACCGGCTTATAAGGTTTCGGTCAATGATATGATTATCAAGGCGATGGCGCTGGCGCTCAAAGCGGTGCCGGATGCCAATGTCTCCTGGACCGATAGCGCGATGCTCAAGCACAAAAGCTGCGATGTCGGGGTGGCGGTATCGATCCCCGGTGGGCTGATCACGCCGGTTATCCGGCATGCGGAGGTTAAAACGCTCTCGGCCATTGCCAATGAAATGAAAGACCTGGCGGCGCGGGCGCGGGCGCGCAAGCTTAAGCCGGAAGAATATCAAGGGGGTAGCACGGCTGTTTCCAATTTGGGCATGTTCGGGGTCAAGGATTTTGCCGCCGTGATCAACCCGCCGCATGCGACCATTCTGGCGGTCGGGGCGGGCGAAAGCCGGGCGGTGGTGAAAGGTGGGCAGGTTGTGGCGGCGCAGGTGATGTCGGTGACGCTTTCAACCGATCACCGCGCGGTCGATGGCGCGCTTGGAGCGGAATTGCTCAGCGCTTTCAAACGCTTGATTGAAAACCCGCTGGGAATGCTGGTGTAACCTGCCCGTTTGCGCCGGGCGTTTGCCCTAGCGCAATCCTTTTTGCGGGCCTGTATGCAATAAGGGTTGAACCGGACCAGTGAGGGGCATACATCGCTGGGACAGATTTCAACCATGAAAGGATAGACAATGAGCCATACCCCCCATGAATTACACGAGGAATTTCCAGAGTTTGCGGCGAAAATGACCGCACTTAAAACCTCCGATGCGCATTTTGCGCGTCTGGCCGACGAGTATCATACGGTGAACCGTGCCGTCCATCGGGCGGAAACCAATGTCGAGCCAACCGATGATGCTCATCTGGAAACCATGCGTAAGCAACGGATAAAGCTCAAGGATGAGATTTATCTGCTGCTCAAGAAATAAAACCGTATCCGGCGGGGTGGTAACGTCCCGCCGCGTGCGCGGGCGGTTTGCTCGTGCCGCAGGCCGCAGGGGCAGGCTCGGGTTTGCAGCGTTGGAAAGGGGCCGGTCGCCAGGCTGGTTTCGTGTCTTTTACGCAGTGAATAGGGCGTAATTATGCGTTTTATGGCCTTGTTGAATAACTCTTTTTCTCACTCTCTCCAGAATTTTCCTGGAACCCCCAAGGCAACAAGGAGCCGCGATGTCTGCTTATGATGTTTTGATTATTGGCTCGGGCCCTGGCGGATATGTCACGGCCATTCGTGCCGCGCAATTGGGGTTCAAAACGGCGATTGTTGAGCGCGAGCATCTGGGCGGGATTTGCCTCAACTGGGGGTGTATCCCCACCAAGGCGTTGCTGCGTTCCGCAGAGATTTACCATTATGCCACCCATGCCAAGGATTACGGCCTGAAGATCGAGGGCAAGGTGGGGTTCGATGCCGCAGCGATTGTCGCGCGCTCGCGCGGGGTTTCCGCGCGGCTCAATGGCGGTGTCGGATTCTTGATGAAAAAGAACAAGATCGACGTGATTTGGGGCGAGGCCAAACTCACCAAACCCGGTGAGGTGGTGGTCACGCCGACGCAAAAACCCGCCATGCAGCCGCAACATCCTGCCCCCAAAGGCACATTGGGGGCGGGCACCTATTCCGCCAAGCATATTATTGTGGCGACGGGCGCGCGCCCGCGGGTGCTGCCGGGGCTGGAGCCCGATGGCCAGCAGATCTGGACATATTTTGAGGCGATGGTGCCGCCTTCTATCCCTAAATCGTTGATTGTCATGGGGTCTGGCGCGATCGGGATCGAGTTTGCCTCGTTCTATCGCAGCCTTGGCGCCGAGGTGACGGTGGTGGAGGTTCTGCCGCAGATCATGCCGGTGGAAGACGCGGAAATCGCCGCGCTGGCGCGCAAGGCCTTTGAAAAACAGGGCATGAAACTTCTCACCAACACCAAGGTGGTGAAGGTTGAAAAGAGTGCGGCGGGGGTTAGCGCGCATCTCGAAGACGATAAAGGCGCTAAACAGGTGCTTACGGCCGAAAAAATGATCTCCGCCGTTGGGGTTGTCGGCAATATCGAAAATTTGGGGCTGGAGGCGTTGGGGGTCAAGCTTGATCGCGGCTGTGTGGTGATCGATGGCTATGGCCGCACGAATGTGCCGGGCGTTTACGCGATTGGCGATGTCGCTGGCCCGCCCATGCTCGCCCATAAGGCCGAACATGAGGGCGTGATCTGCGTTGAGGCGATCAAGGGGCTGCATGTTCCGCCGATGGATAAGGGCAAAATTCCGGGCTGCACCTATTGTCATCCGCAGGTGGCCTCCGTTGGGCTCACCGAGGCCAAGGCCAAAGCGGCGGGCCATGAGGTACGGGTGGGCCGGTTCTCGTTTGCCGCCAATGGCAAGGCGATTGCTTTGGGCGAAGATAACGGGCTGATCAAAACGGTGTTTGATGCCAAAACCGGCGCGTTGCTCGGCGCGCATATGGTGGGGGCGGAAGTCACGGAGCTCATTCAAGGGTTTGTGGTCGCCATGAACCTTGAAACCACCGAAGAAGAGCTGATGCATACGGTTTTTCCGCACCCGACCCTCTCAGAAATGATGAAGGAAAGCGTGCTCGACGCCTATGGCCGCGCCCTCAATGCGTGAGGGGGCGGGGAGGGCGTAACGGTCTGGCGGGGGCTCGATTTTTCAATTTATGTAGTCTTTTGCCGGCGGAGCACCGAGCAGGCGCTTGAATTTTATCCACAAGGTTTCGTAAAATCGATGCCAACGTTTGGGCTTGCCTTGCCAGGCGAAGCGGCGCAGTTTTGCTTTCAAAGCCTCGTCGGCTTCGTCATAGGCGCGGGTGCGGTTATCCGCCACGAGCAGATTTTGCGGGCCGAGGGTGCGGAACGTCTTGGCTTCATGGGCGCGGGCGACATCGAAAGCTTCGCCGGAGCCATTGACTACCACAACGCGCAGGCCGCTGGCCAGCACTTGCCGGGTCATGCTGTTGCGGCCACATTCGAATGCAAGGGCGGATTGGCGATCCGTGACGTTTATTCTGGTTAGGTCCAAAAATAGCGTCCGGGCGAGAAAAAACGCATTGGTTCTTATGTGTGGATTTGGGAAACGCCTTTCTTGGGAGGAGTTTTCATAACTCGCGCTTGCGCCTGATAGCCCTGCTTCGCCCATAAGAACGGGATGCGCCAGTTTTTCCAGCCATCCATCGACCAAGGGCTCGGAATAGGTGTTGCAAAAGCACACGAAAGGCTCCCGCAAATGCCGCGCGGCGGCGGCATAAGCGGTTATGTCATAGCCGTCATCTGGAACAGGATAGAGTGTGAGCGGGTGGTTTGCCTGTAACCGCGCGCGCCATTTTTCCAGGAATTCGGCCTGCTCTGTCGATAAATCGCCTTTTATAACCACGCATAAATGGCAGCTATGGGGTTCGGTGTAACGCGCGAAGGCGATAAAAAAGCGCTCGAAGTCTGCTTCAGGATGTGTTGTCCGCAACAAATAAATGGTGCATATCGGTTGCGGCGGCGCATTTTGCGCGTCAAGCGGGGGCTTTGGATCTTCGGAGGGATGTATGACGATATTGGACATGTTCAAGCGCTCTGCGTATCGATCTATCAAGCAGGATAGCTATTTCCCGGTCTATGACAAGGTTCTTTCCCCCTATAAAGGCACGTCGCCAACCCTTGTTGAGGTTGGTATTCTTAGCGGCGGCTCGTTATTCATGTGGCGGGAATTTCTGGGCGAGGGCGCGCGCATTATCGGCGTAGAGCTTAATCCGGAAGCGGTCAAATGGCGGGATCATGGCTTTGAGATTTTTATCGGGGATCAGAGCTCGGATGCATTCTGGACGGATTTTTTTGCAAAAGTCGGGCCAGTGGATATTCTGATCGATGATGGCGGGCATACGAATTTTCAGCAACTCAAGACCCTGCATCGCGCGTTGGAGAATACCCGCGATGGCGGCTGCGTGCTCATTGAAGATACGCATGCAAGCTATATGAAAAGCTTCGGTAACCCGAGCCGATATTCTTTCATGAATTTTTGTGCGCAAGCGTGTCACCGGATCAATGACCGCTATTTTTATAAACATTCGCCCAATCTTATTCGCGATTGCGTGCATAGCATGGAAATTTTCGAAGGGATTTCAGCGTTCAAGGTGGATCGGCGGCTTTGTACCAAATCCCGATTGATTTCAAATGCTGGGCTGGATGACCATGCAACCGATATGCGCGTGAGCGGTGAGACGATTATGGCTGCGCCAAAACGGAAAGGCGGGTTTATGGTCAGAAGGCTCGCCAGGATGCGAGAAAAATGGACATCCTATCGCTTTTGCAGGCAGTTTTTTTAAGGGATGCGGTAGGATCAGGTTGGCTGCAAGCCTATGAAAGCTTTCGTCTGAAAATTCGCATGAGCGCACGCTTTAATTTCAGCCTGAAAATTCTGGATGGGGTGGCGCGTAACCTTTGATAAATATAGGCGTTTTTCTGTCTTGCAACGACTTTTTGATCGCCAGGGGCGATGTTGGATTTTGCTACTTCAGCGTCAAAAACGGCATGGAAAAGTGGCATGAGGGTTTCAAGGCGCGCAATGCGCTGGGTCAGCGTGAGGGTTCCGCGCAAACCATCGCCTTTGGGGGCAGAATAGATGCGCTGGTAAAAAATCGCCTCTGGGGCGGGGGTGATCTGCTTGTTGAGCAGCGGGCGCAAGAGGGTTAAGTGGTCGCGCGCATAGGCGTGTGGGAACTGGGCCCAAACCGTCTCGATAATCGCGCGCAGGGCATCGGTTCGCCATAACCCGTAAAACCAGCCGGCGTGATAGGTGAACAGATAGTTTGCGATTTGGGCGGCTGTGCAATCCGGGGGCGGGGGCTCTGGTGGCACCTGCGGCCATTGTGCCTCGGCGGAGGGTTTGGTGATCACAGAGGGGGCGGCGAGCACGGCCCATGCGTGTGTATCGAGCGCTGCGACCAAGTGTTCGATGTAATGGGAAGAGGTGTAATCATCATCCGCCCGCCAGCAAAAGTATTCCGTGGTGCACTGGGAAAATACATTTCTGAAATTGGCTTCGTGGCCCAAATTTGTTGCGTTGCGGATAAGGCGGATGCGGGGGTCTTTTGCCGCGTAACCCGCGCAGATTTCCAGTGTTTTATCGGTTGAGCAATTGTCGGCAATAAGGATCTGGACATCGGCATAGGTCTGCGCCATGAGACAATCGAGGCATTCGCCAATCATTGCCTCGCCATTATAGACCGGGATGCCGATTGTTATCCGCGCCATTCCGTTTCGCTCCCTTGCCCCGTGGTGGATCATGCCGCTTTTTGCACGTAAAAATGATTGGTCGCAAGACGCAAATAATTTTGATGCGCTGCGGCTTTGCCTCGCGCTTCTGGTAATTATAAGCCATTCTTACCCATTGTTTCTGGGGTGGAAGGATCCATGGGAGGCGCAAGGAGCGACGCATAATATCGGGTAGGTCTGTGTGATGGCGTTTTTTGTGATCAGCGGCTTGTTGGTCACGCGCTCGGCGGTTTTTGCGCGTTCCGGCTTGTCTTATGGCGTTTCGCGCGCGATGCGGTTGCTGCCGGGGGCGTTTGTGTGCGCCCTATGGATGACCTTTGTGCTGGGGCTTGCGTTTACGACCCTTGACGGGTTGGATTATTTGAAAGAGGGGAGTGTTTATTCGTTTCTTGTTCGGAATACGTTTCTTTTTGCTGTTCAATACGATCTTCCCGGCGTTTTTAAAGACAATCTCTATCCGGGAGCGGTGAATGGGTCTTTGTGGTCGCTTAAAATTGAAATCAGGCTCTATGTTTTGTTTTTTATTATCGTATTTGGGATGCGTCGCTTGAACCTCATGCGATATTTCAAGCATGTGTGTTTGTTTATGGCGGTGTTTATTTTTTTTACTTCATCCGTGCCGGTTTTTTCTAAAAATTTTAGTTTTTTTGCTTCCAACAACGTCGTTTACGGCTATTATTTTCTGGCTGGTGCAGCGATTCTGGGGTTTGAGGACCGCCTTCCGCGTCATCTTGGTCTGGCGATGCTGCTTTTTGTTTTGAGCTTGCTGACCGTAGGGACGGCGTTTCTGGATCCTTTGATGCGCCTTACTTTGCCCTATCTGGTCTATTGTTTTGCGTTTTAAGATGCGCGCCTGTTGCGAACCGTGCGCGGCTTGCCGGATATATCCTATGGTATTTATATTTATGGCATTCCTGAGCAACAAGCGATGA
>CAZGKS010000070.1:0-9208 GCA_964526275.1 uncultured Methylobacterium sp.
CTCCAGCCCCATGCCGGTATCGATGGAGGGGCGCGGCAGGTTGACGCGTGTGCCATCGGGGAGTTGCTCGTATTGCATGAAAACGAGGTTCCAGATCTCGATAAAGCGGTCGCCATCGGCCTCTGGCGAGCCGGGGGGGCCGCCTGGAATATGCGGGCCGTGATCGTAGAAGATTTCCGAACACGGGCCGCAGGGGCCGGTATCGCCCCTCGACCAGAAATTATCGGAGGTATCGATCCGGATTATCCGCGCATCGGGCAGGCCGGAAATTTTTTTCCATAGGCTAAAGGCTTCGTCATCGGTATGGTAGATGGTGATCGAGAGCTTGTCTTTTGGGAGTTCAAATTCGCCGGTTACAAGGTTCCATGCGTAATAGATCGCCTCCTCTTTGAAGTAATCGCCGAAGGAAAAATTACCCAGCATCTCAAAAAAAGTGTGATGCCGCGCCGTATAGCCTACATTGTCGAGATCGTTATGCTTGCCGCCCGCCCGCAGACATTTTTGCGAGGTGGTTGCGCGTTTATAAGAGCGGGTTTCAATGCCTGTGAACAGATTCTTAAACGGCACCATCCCGGCGCTGGTGAACATGAGCGTGGGGTCGTTGCGCGGCACAAGCGAGGCCGATTCCACGATTTCGTGGCCATTTTTGCCAAAATAATTCAAAAACGTCGATCGGATCTCGTTAACGCCACTCATACTGCACCTTGCGCTTCCCGCCTGCAGGCGGCCTGTTACTATTTTGCGAAGGCAGAGTTGCAGCGCGAACCTGTTCGCAGCCTAAAACCTACCCAATTAAGGTTGGTTTTATAAGCCCAAGCCCCAAAAGTCGAGAGCGTACGCGCCGAACCGCAACGCTTTAACCGTGTTGCACACAGGGCAACGGGGCATGGAGCGCAAGGCGCCGCATTATGGCAGCGTCAGCAACTTGCCTTCAGACATCCGGATGGCGCTGCCGCTGATTGTTGCGCTCGCCAGACGGCCATTATTGATGGTCAGATCCAGCCCTATCCGGCTTGGACGCCCCATTTCAAACCCTTGTTCAATCTCATAATGATGCGAGCCATCGGTTGGCAGATCGGCGGTGGCGATCACCCCTGTGAAAGCGGCGGCGGCGCTGCCTGTGGCGGGATCTTCGGTAATCCCCAACGCCGGAGAAAACATGCGCGCATGGTAGTGGTTGTTTTCTTCAACAACTTCATTGGTGTAAATATAGGCTGCGCCCTTGCCTGTTATGCCGAAAACATGTTCCCATACCGCATAATCGGCAATATAGGCGCGTTCAATGGCGGCCAGCGTGCGCACCGGCACCATGACAAAGGGGACGCCCGCAGACCAGGCCGATACCCGATGCGCGCCAAAGCTCAGATCTTCCGGGGTCAGGCCAAGCGCATAGGCGGTATCGGTGACATCGAAGGTAAGCGGGAGTTGTTCCGGCAAGCGGGGCACGTTGAAAATCGCCCGGATTTCGCCGCTAAGCCGCTTGCGTACCTCTACCATAACCGGGCCGATCTGCTGTTCCAGCGCGATCGTAATGCCGTGATTGAGATGCCCGCCCGCGCGCAATTGCGCAAGCAGGATGGCAGTGCCCACGGTTGGATGCCCGGCAAAGGGCAATTCGGTTGTCGGCGTGAAAATACGCATTTTCGCGCTGTTTACCGGGTCATCCGGCGGGAAAACAAACACGGTTTCCGGTAAATTGAACTGGGCGGCGATACGCTGCATCTGGCTTTCCACCAAGCCTTCGGCATCCAGAACCACGGCAAGCGGGTTACCTTCATAGGGCCTGGCCGCAAAAACATCGAGGGTATAAAACAAGCGCGACATGGGTGTATCTCCGTACTCGGGCGTTATGGCACGCGCGCCCTGCAAGAGGCAAGATATTCCGGCCGCATTTTCATGAAAAGCCTTTGCCTTCGCCGCAGACAGAAGGGAGATAAATCCGCCGATTTACCCAATAAAAAACGATGGTGAGCCGGGAGGGAATCGAACCCTCGGCCACATGATTAAAAGTCACGTGCTCTACCGCTGAGCTACCGGCCCCACGCACCCCGAAGGACGCATGCGCATATAAGCGCTGGGGGGTGATAAAAGGTCTTTGGCGATGGGTCAACCCGCAGATTGCATTTTGCTGCAAACGATTTTTGCGCGCGCCGGTTTAAAGCCGCTATAAAAACCGCTGGAGGCAAAAGCATGCGGTAAATCAGCCTGAAGCCATGGCCCGTGCAGGGTCTGCGCTCCATTCGCTCATCGAGCCATCATAGAGCCGCACATCGGGCCATTGCAGCACTTCGCTGAGCACAAACCAGTTGAGCGCTGCGGAATGCCCCGTATTGCAATAGCTGATAACCGGCTTGCCCTTGGCTTGCGCGAACAAGGCTTCCAGCGTGGCGCGCGGTTTGAGCCGCCCCTGCGCCAGATCGAAGGCGGTGGCAAAATCCACCAGGCTTGCGCCCGGCAAGCGCCCGGCCCGGGCGGCATCGCCGGATCGTTCGAGCCCGATGAAATACCCTTGGGAGCGGGCATCGAGCAGCACCGCATCCCCTTGCGCCACGGCTTGTTCAACATAGGCAAGCGGCGCGCGGAAGGCCGGGTTGAGCGCTACCGGATAAGGCGGGGCAGGGGAGGGCGTTACCGTGCCGGTTGCGAGCGGATACCCCGCCGCGTGCCAGCCTTGCGTGCCGCCATCGAGCACGCTGACCGCTTTATGCCCGGCGGTTTTGAGCGTCCAATAGGCGCGGGCGGCGGCTGAAAAATCACTGGCATTCGTGCCATAGGGGATCAGCACAACCGCCATATCCGGCTTTATGCCAAGGCGCGCGAACAAGGCGGCCAAGGCCTGCGGTTCAGGCAGCATGCCAGCACCAGCGCCACGGCGCGCGCGCCAGCCATCGGCGCTATAAGCCGACAAGATCGCGCCGGGCACATGCCCTTGCTCGTAGAGGCTTGGATCGCTCTCTATGCCAACGCGCAGGTCTATCAGGATAAGGTTTGGCGCGCCCAGCAGCGCGTGCAAGGCTTCTGGCGCCAGCAGGGGCGGGAGCGCGGGGAGCGCAAAAGCGGTTTGGGCCATTATGGGGTCTCCTCGATCTGCATTTCATAGGTTAGTGTGGCAGTTTTACCGAGCATGATGGAGGCGGAGCAATATTTCTCCTTGGAAAGCTCGATCGCCCGCTGCACCTTGGCGGGCGCGAGGTTCTTGCCCTTGACGGTATAGACCAGATGGAGGGCGGTAAAGACCTTGGGTTCGGTGTCTGCGCGTGTGCCTTGCACCGCGACAACGCAATCCTGGATATTCTCGCGCCCCTTGCGCAGCATGTTGATGACATCAAACGCCGTACACCCCGCCATGCCGATCAGCAACAATTCCATGGGGCGAAACCCCAGATTACGGCCGCCATATTCGGGCGAGCCATCCATCACGAGCGTATGGCCGCTGCCCGCCTCCCCCAAAAAGGCCATGCCCTCGATCAGTTTGACACGCGCTTCCATTCCGGATCTCCTTGTGCTCGGCAGGGCCCAAGTTTAGCGCCTGAAGCGACAAGAGGAAAGCGGAGATTGGTTCATAGCGTTTTTTGGGGGGATGAAACATCCCGCGCAAAAGACGCGTTCTTCCATACTTGGAGCGTTTTTGCGTTGGATGTTTCATCAAACGCAAAAGTCGCGTTCTTCCACACCGAAATAAGCGCCCATACCGAGATAAGCGCTTGCTATGTTGCCATCAAAGCCCATCTGGCTCTGGCGGCAAGGGGTGCAGCTAGCTTTGCCGTGTGGCATGCTCTTCGAGAACGAGGTGATAG
Source organism: uncultured Methylobacterium sp. (assembly GCA_964526275.1). GTDB lineage: Bacteria > Pseudomonadota > Alphaproteobacteria > Rhizobiales > Beijerinckiaceae > Rhabdaerophilum. The sequence goes on from CAZGKS010000070.1 coordinate 3,798, forward strand.
ACCTTGCCCTCAAACAGCGTCATGGCATCGGCAATCTGTGCCCGCACCTCTTGCCGAATGGGGCTGGCAAGCGCTGCATGCATATCCGCCAAGGTTTCAAACCACAGATCGAACACCAGATAGACAGGCGGCGCCCCGGCTTCTGTTTCCACCGGGCGGCGCAAGCGCACATCGCGAATGCCCGGATACCGGGAGATAGCGCTTAGAACATGGGTTGCCATGTGGGTATCGAAGGTATCGCGGTGTTCGGCGGCAACCGTACCTTCTAAAACAGCAGAGCGAATGATCATCCGATTTTCTCCGGGGCAGTGTGCGGTTTGAGCAGGCGGGCGACCGATTTTTCGGTCGCGGTGAGATGCGCATCCATGAGGCTTGTGGCCAGATCGCTATCGCGCGCCAGCACGGCGGCCATGATGCGTTGATGCTCGGCATTGACATCCCGCACTTCCGCCAAGGTTTCCTCGTGGTGCAACAGGCGGATTTTACGATAGCGCTCGGAATGATCGACCAGCATATTCCAGAAGCGAAGCATCCAGCTTGAGCCGCAGGCGGCGATCAAAGCGGTGTGGAAACGCCTGTGATGTGTCTCCCAGGTTGTGGCCGCAGCGCGGTCTTGCGGGGAGGCGGGCAGCTTTGTGCGCGAGAGCAAATGCATGGCCGCCACAATTTCGGCTTCCCACAAAGCATCCCCGCGCTCGATCGCCGCGCGCAGGCAGGCATGCTCCACAATCCGCCGCGTGGACATCAGATCCGCAAGCTCATCCAGGGAGGTTTCGCTCACGCGGGCACCGCGATTGGTGACAGCCTCGACCAGATTTTCCGAGGATAACCGCATCAACGCTTCCCGGATGGGGGTGAGCCCAAGGTGAAACCGCTCGTGCAGATCTGCCGCCCGCAACGGATCGCCCGGCATCAGATCGCCATGCAGGATTTCGGTTCTAAGGCGCAGATAGGCCCGCTCGGCTTGCGAAAGGTCGCTGCGGGGGCTGGCGGGGGCGGATGTTTCGAGCGTGTGCATGGGGGAATTCTCTGGTCAAGACAGGGTGGAGGCCTGCTGTGAAGCAGGGGGCACGGCATAACCGCGTGGTTGAAAATAAGCCATACAGCGCGGCAAAGCGAGCGATTATTTATGTTGACACAATGATTTTATAAAATAAGTTGATATTTATAACAAAAGATTTCGAGGCAGGAGCACAGGCATGGCGCATACACACTGGACCCTTGCAACCCTTGCGGTCGATGCCAAGCCGGTGGCGTGTATGGAGGTCGATGGGCACGCCTACCGCCTTGCGCCCTCGCTGGCGCGGGTAGGGCTTGCGGGTATGGACAGTGTTGCGGCCCTGTTCGAGAATTGGGCGCGTGCGCGCGCAGCGCTCGATGCGGCGGCAGCGCAGCTTGATCCGCAAGATAGTGTCCGCGGTACGCCGCTTGCGCCGTTGCTTTATCCGGGGAAAATTTTATGCGCGGGGGCGAATTATTTCGATCACCTTGCAGAAATGGGGATGCCCGACGCCAAAAAGGCAGATCAACGCCTGTTCTTCTTCATGAAACCGCCGCGCAATGCGGTGGTTGGCGCGGGCCCCACGGTGCATATGCCCCTTGGCACCCACGCCTTTGATTGGGAGATCGAGCTGGCTTTGGTGATCGGCAAACGGGCGCGCAATGTTTCGGTTGAGGACGCGCTCAGCCATGTGGCGGCCTATACGGTGGCCATTGATTTTTCCGCCCGCGATCACAACCGCGCGCCTGAAACGTTTTACAAGCTCGATTGGGTAGCTGGCAAGGCCAATGATACCTGTTGCCCCATGGGGCCGCGGCTGGTTCCGGCGGATTTTATCGCCAATCCGCAAGATATCGGGCTCAAATTATGGGTCAATGGCGCCTTGAAACAAGATGGCCGGTCGACCGCCATGATTTTCAGCCTTGCCGAGCAGATCGCCACGGCTTCCCGGATCATGACGCTCGATCCGGGTGATGTGCTGCTCACCGGCACGCCTGCCGGGGTCGGGGTGCCCAAACAGACCTTCCTTTCGGTCGGCGATACGGTGGACGCCGAAATCGAGGGGATTGGCCGCTTGTCTGTGGTTATCCAGCCGAGCCGGTAATTCGCCTTGTAATGCCTATCCCCCACTTCTTTCCCGATACATCAAAACAACACGCAACACGCCTTAAGGGAGATTTCCAATGAAACGTTTCGCCCCCCCCGCCGCTCTGGCTTTTGCTGCGGCCATGCTGGCTGTCAACCCGGCTGCCGCGCAAACCGAAATCCGTATATCCACCGCCGCGCCTGCCAATGCCCCGCTGACCGAGGCGTTCAACCATATCAAGACGCGCATGGAAACCAAGTTTCCCGGTGCGATCAAGGTTTCGGTCCATGCGGCCAGCGCGTTGTTCCGGCAGGGCACGGAAGTTCCGGCCATGCAACGCGGGAACCTGGAAATGGCCAGCCCGGTTGCGTTTGAGATCGAGGCGCAGCTTCCCGAATACGGGGCGTTTGGCGCCGCTTACCTGTTTGCCAATCCGGACCAGATGATGAAGGTTTTCAGAGGGCCGATCGGGCAGGAATTTGCCGCCGATGTTGCCGCAAAGATGGGGTTGGTCCTGCTCGATACCAGCTATCTTGGCACGAGAACCGTGGGGTTGCGCATGGAAAAGGCGGTCAAGGTGCCCGCTGATCTTGCTGGCGTGAAAATGCGGATGCCGCCGGGCCCGGCCTTTCAGGGGCTTGCAACGGCCCTTGGCGCAACAGCGGTCTCCATGCCGATAACGGAGGTTTATCTTGGGCTGAAAACCGGGGCGATCGACGGTCAGGACAATCCGCCCGCCTTGACCCGGGATTGGAAATTCCACGAGGTCACCCAGCAGATCGTGCAGACAAACCATCTGGTGCAGCCGGTGTTTTTTGCGATCGCCAAACCGTTCTTTGATACCTTGACCAAAGATCAGCAAGCCGAATTGCGCGCCGCTGCGCGGGAGGCCGCCGATACCCTGTTTGTCAAGACTGTCAAGGATGAAGCCGAAGCGATTGCCAGCTTCAAGGCGGCGGGCATCAAGGTCAGCATGCCGGATCTGGAGGCTTTCCGTGTGGCGGTCTGGGCGCAATATAAAAAGGCCGGCTTGATCGAAAAATGGAAGCCCGGCCTTGTGGACCGTATCCAAACCGTCAAGTAAGGGCGCAGGCACCATGGCACGCAATTGGCTTGGCAGGTTTTGGCTTGGCAGGTTTCATCAGGCAGCAAGTTTTCTTGCTGCCTGGAGCCTGGGATCGGTATTCGCCCTGTTCATTTCGGGCATCGCGATGCGCTATATATTCCATACGCCAGTAGCGTGGATTGACGAGATGGTGACCCTGCTCAGCGTGTGGTCAACGTTCTGGACCGCCGCCTTTGTGCTCACCTGGTCTGAACATATCGCCTTTGATGTGCTCTTTGCGCATGTGCAGCCTGCCTTGCAACGCTATGCCCTGCTGGTGGGAGGCACCGCGTTTATCGTTTTGATGTCGGCTGCGGTGCCTGGGATGATCGATTACACGCTGTTTTTGTGGCGGGAGCGGACAGACGCCATGCAGTTGCGGCTCGATTGGGTCTATGCGGTGTATCCGGCGTTTTTTATCGTGGTGATTATACGCTTTGCGCTAAGCCTTCGCAGGCTTTTGTCGCCGCATTGGCAAGATGAACTAATCCGTTGGGATTCTTCTGCAAGCGGAGACGAGCCATGACCACAGGGCTTTGGGCGCTTCTGGCGTCAGTGATATTGGGCGCGGTTCTGCGCCTGCCGCTGGCTTTGGTGATGTTTGCTGGCGGTGCCGCTTATCTGTTTGCCACCAAGCAGGATATCGGCCTGCTGGTCGGGCAGGTGATGAACCAGATGACCGCCATGTATGTGCTGGTGGCTATCCCGATGTTTATTCTGGCGGCCAATATCATGAACGCGGCCACGATCAGTGATCGGTTATGGGCGGCGGCCAATGTGCTGGTGGGACGCTTCAAGGGGGGGATGGGGCACGTCACGGTGCTGGCAAGCATGATCTTTTCTGGCATTTCCGGCAGTGCGATCACCGATGCAGCCGGGCCGGGGCTGGTGGCGACCCGTATGATGCGGGAGACGGGCAAGTATCCGGCAGGGCTTGCTTGCGCCATAACGGCGGCGGCGGCGACCATTGCGCCCATTATTCCGCCTTCTATTCCGCTGGTCATTTATGCGCTGCTCTCGGGCGCCTCTATCGGGGCACTGTTTCTGGCAGGGATTATCCCCGGCATTCTCATGGGCGGCGCCCTGATGATCGCCATCCGTTTGATCGCGGGCAAGCGCAACCTGCCGGTGGGGGAGGCGGTTCCGTTGCGGGAGGCGCCCCGCGTTTTTGCCAATTCGGCGCTGTCCTTCACCTTGCCGATTGTGCTGTTGGGCGGGATTTTCTCTGGCATTTTCACCCCGACCGAAGCGGCAGCCGTTGCCGCTTTCTGGGCGCTGCTGCTGGGCACCGTGATCTATCGGCGAGTAACGCTCCCGGTCTTTCACGGCGTTCTGCTCGATTCTGCCAAGCAGACCGCCACCACGATGTTGCTGATCGCCAGCGCCTTCATTCTCAATTACGCCATTGCCAATGAGCGCTTGGCTGAAAGCCTGGTCACAACCATTTCTGCCATGCAGCTTTCCGCGATGCAGTTCATGATCGTGGTCAACCTGTTTTTTCTGGTGCTGGGCTGTTTTCTCGATGCTTCGGTGATGATGCTGGTTTTTGTGCCCTTACTGATCCCCAGTGCCCGCGCCTTGGGGATCGATCTCACCTATTTCGGGATTATCGTGACCCTCAATTTCATGATTGGCTTGATCACGCCGCCTTATGGCCTGCTGTTGTTTGTCATGGCCTCGCTGACCCGTGTGCCGCTTGGCGCGATTATCCGCGAAATCTGGCCCTTTGTGCTTACGCTTATGGTTCTGCTGGCGCTTTTGACCTATTTTCCGGTCCTGACACTCTTTTTGCCGCGGTTATTCGGGTATGTGTGAGGATGAGGGGATAATATGGCGGGGCAGCGCTCGCTTGCCCCTCCACAGCCAACCGCGCAGCGCATAAGGTTGTTAAGAATGCATTTTGTTTGCGCGGGCGTGTATTTTGGTGTTTCCATCCCAAATTAAAACGCGATAAAAGAAGCCACTCACAAGGGGGCAAGCATGTTGCGCAGGGTAGTGGTGACAGGGTTGGGCATGGTGAGCCCGCAAGGTTGCGGCGTGGAGGCGAGCTGGCGCAATGTGCTGGCGAGGCGTTCGGCGGCGACGCGGGTTGAAACCTTTGATGTCTCGGATTTGCCGGTCAAAATTGCCTGCCCGATCCCGCGCGGCGATACCGAGGGGCTTTACAACCCCGACCATTGGATGGATAGCAAAGACCAGCGCAAGGTCGATGAATTTAT
>CAZGKS010000071.1:0-9183 GCA_964526275.1 uncultured Methylobacterium sp.
GAATTGCGTTAAAACAAAGAGATAGAGCGTTTCAGGCGATTCAACCATCGCTGGAGACGCTCTAAAGCGTCTTTTTATCGGATGAGCGTTATACCCACTACCCGCAGGAGGCAGGGCAACCCCCGCACCCTGCGGCAAGGACAGTACCAGAGGAGTGCGTCATGAGTTTGCTTTCCGCCTTGCAAAATGCCGTTTCGGGGCTAAACCTCAACCAAACGCAGATGGGGCTGGTTTCCCGCAATGTCGCCAATGCGGGCACGGTTGGCTATAGCCGCCGCATTTCGGTAGCAGAAGAAACCGGCGCCCAAGGCTATACCGCTGGCGCGGTGCGTCAGGTCGGGGTCCAGCGCGCGCTCGATACCCTGTTGCAAAAACAGATCCGCACCGAGGCCGGGGGCGCAAACTACGCCGCAACCCGCGCCGATCTTATGAACCGATTAGACAAATTATTCGGCGAGCCGGGCGCCAGCACCGGCCTGCCCGCGCAATATGCCGCGTTTTCGGGCGCCATGAACAGCCTCGCCGCCAACCCGGCCTCCGCTATCCATCAGCAAGGCGCGGTAGGGGCAGCGCAAAGCCTGGCCGCAACCTTCAACACGCTGTCCAATGCCGTGCAAGCGATGCGCAGTGAGGCCGATCAGCGGATCGCCCAGCAGGTCGAGAAAGCCAATGGCTATCTGGCCTCTATCGGCGAGATAACCACCAAGCTGGCCGCCAACCCGGACCCTGCAACCCAGGCCAGCCTGCTCGATGCGCGCGATACCGCCATAGACAGCCTCTCAAGCTTGGTCGATCTACGCGTTTTTGACAGCGGGCAGGGCAATTATTCGCTTTATACGGCCAATGGTGCCCCGCTTTTCGTGCAAGGGCGCGCGATGCGTCTTGGCTTCAATACCGCCGGAACCATCGGCGCAGACCAGATCTACGACCCCACCAGCGCCAGTTCGGCGCTTTCAGGCCTCACCCTTTCCGATCCCGGCGGCGGCACGCTGGATTTGAACCGCCTCGGCCTGTTGCGTTCGGGCTCGCTTGCCGCCTTGTTCGAAGCGCGCGATACCAGCCTTGTTGCGGCCCAAAACGCGCTCGATGAATCCGCCGCCGCCTTGAGCGCCTCCTTGAGCGATACCACCCGCCCCGGCACCGCAACAACCCTTGGGGCGCAGGCGGGCTTTACGCTCGATCTCAACAACCTGCAAAGCGGCAACGCCATCACGTTGGATTATGTGATCCAACCGGCCGGAACCAAGCAACGCCTTTCGCTGGTGCCCGTGAGCACCCCCGCCGCCCTGCCCCTCCCGGCAGGGGCAACCCCAGACCCCTCCGATCTTGAAATCGGCGTGGATTTCTCCGGCGGTATCTCTGCGGCGATCACCGCTATCGGCACAGCGATTGGCGCGCCCTTCACCGTAACCGATATGGGCGGGGGAATCGTGCGCATCCTCGATGACGGCGCAGCGAACACCCGCGATCTTTCCGCGCTTTCGGCCAATATCACGGCAACCACCTTGACCGGCGGGTTGAGCCTGCCCCTGTTTGTCGATGCAAGCACCGGCAACACCCCCTATACAGGCTCGTTTGATGCCGGCGCGCAAAAGCGCGGCTTTGCCCAATCCATCCGCGTCAATACCAATCTGACCGCCGACCCCGCCCAACTGGTCACCTACCAGACCACCACACTCAGCGGAGATCCGGCGCGCCCGACCTATCTGGCTGACCGCCTTGCCAATGCCCAAACCCGCTTTAGCGGTTCATCCGCATTGAGCGGTTCTTCCGCAAGCTACCAGGCAACAACCGCACAAGCCATCGACCGCCTGCTCGCCAGCACCGGGCAGGCTGCCAATTCTGCAAAAGCCCTGTCCGATGGCCAAAACGTGGTCATCACCAGCCTTCAGGAGCGCGCCGCCAGCATTTCCGGGGTCAGTGTCGATACCGAAATGAGCGATCTGGTCGCCATCCAGAACGCCTATGCCGCCAATGCCCGCGTGGTCAGCGCCGTGCGCGATCTGCTCGATACCTTGTTACGAATTTAACCCCTTCGCGCGTAAACTCCGGCGCGTATAAAAACGGAATATCTACCCTGCCCGGCTTGCTACCCTGCCTTGTTATCTGCCCGCACATTGCCTGAAGGAAACCGACCATGAGCACTATCGGCCTGAAAATGCCCTTCGCCGCTGGCAGGTTTAATCAACAAACCCAAACCCGCATGCTCATGGAAAACCGGGCCGCGCTCGATGATTTGATGCGCCAGGTTTCGAGCGGCAAGCGCACCAACACCCATGCCGGGCTGGGGGAAGCGGGCGCCAGCGTGCTGGCCATGCGCAACAGCGTTGCCCAAAGCAAAACCTATAGCGACGTGATCGCCCTTGGTACAAGCCGCATCGCCTCGCTCAGCCAGTCTGTGCAAAGCGCCAAGGGCATTGCCGAACAAGCGCGCACCTTGCTGGTGCGTACCAGCGGTATCGGCAGCTATAGCGACACCGATGCCGCCGCAAAGCAAACCCGCGCCCAAATGGATACCCTGATCAACACCCTCAACACCCAGCAGGAGGGGCAGTATCTGTTTTCAGGGCGCGCACGCGATACCAAACCGGTCCTCGATTCCGCAACCTTGCTCAATGGCGACGGCACAAAAGCCGGGTTGCTGCAAATCATCGATGAGCGCAGGCAGGCCGATTCAGGCGCCGGAACGGGCCGTTTGGCCACAAACGTCGCAGGCGGCACCTTCTCGCTCAGCGAAGAAGCAACCCCGTTCGGGATCAAGCTGCTCGCGGGCACAATTCCATCCACTCTGTCGAATATGACCTCGGTTTCACCCAGCGGGAGCCCGCAAAGCCTCAGCATCACGTTCACAGCCCCGCCTTTGACCGGCGAAACCCTTTTGCTTACCGTTGTCATGCCCGATGGCACGCAGGAAACCGCCACCTTCGAGGCCAATACCCAATCCACGGGCAATACCGTTTTCGATCCGGGGCTTACCGCCAATGATGCCGCCACCAACCTGCAAGCCGCCGTTTCCGGCTGGATTACCGGCTTGACCGCGTCAAAAATGCGCCAATGCTCCGCCCATGTGGCCGCCACCGATTTTTTTGCCAGCACCGCCGCCGCCCCGCCCCAACGTATCGCCGGGCCGCCCTTTGCCAGCGCAACCGCCTTTGCCGCCGCCGGTACACGCCCCAGCGTAGAATGGTATGCAGGCGACGATGCCGCCACCCTCACCGCCCGCGACACCCAAACCATTCGGCTTGATTCCGGTGTCGTCGTCGGCTTTGGCGTCAGAGCCAACGAACCCGCCTTCCGCGATACGCTTGCCGCCATGGCGATTGTACTAAGCGAAGATTATTCCGCCCATAACACGGTCAGCCAGGATCGTTTTGCTGCCGCAAGCTCAAAAGCCCTCGGACTTTTGAACAGCAGCGGCGGCCCGGAAGCGATTTTAGGCATTGAAACAGAACTGGGCGCGGCCAGCACCTTGCTGACAAACGCCAAAACCCGCCACACCGCGCAGGCCAGCATGCTCGATGGTCTGGTCAACGATATGGAAAACGTGGACATGACCGAAATTTCGGCACAGCTCACCGCCCTGCAAAACCAGCTTCAGGCCAGCTATACAATCACCGCGCGCCTCTCCCAGCTCTCGCTGGTCTCTTATCTGTAAAGCTGGGTGACCTCAAAGCTGGGCGACCCCCAGCCATAAACCGCTTGCCGCAAAAGGGGGCCTGGCCTTAGGGTCAGGGCTCCTTATCTTGGATTGTTGGCGTGATTTTGGCGCGCAAACGGACAGGAAAAGCCCAAAAAGCGTGCCCCATTGCCCGGTTGAGGGGGTTGACGCATCCGTTTGCCACCAAAATCGCGTCCGGAGGATGGCGGGAAAAAGAAAGAAATAACGATCTATCCACTTGTAAAACAAGAGATATTCTTTCTCTTCCGATGCGATCAACCTTCCATGTTTAATAGGTCCTGGCCTTAGCTTGTCTCGGTCTTCAGCCGCGTTTTTACGTCTTCCCACAGCCACGCCGCACCGCGCACGCCGGAAGAATCGCCATGGAGCGCAGGCACAACAGGCGTTGAAAAGCGATCTGCGAACACATAGCGCGACATGATCAGCGGTAACCGCGGATAAATCGCATCGATCTTGCTCAAGCCGCCGCCGAGCACAATCACATCGGGATCAAGGAAATTGACCACATTGGCCAGCGCCCGCGCCAACCGGTCCACAAAGCGCCCGAACTGCACCTGCGCGGAAATATCGCCCCCGGCAACGGCCTTCACAACCATGCTGGCATCGGCCAGATTGGTTTGCCGCGCAAAAGCTGGGCCGGAAATCCAAGTTTCGAGGCATCCCCGCCGGCCACAAAAGCATTCCGAAGCGCCGCGCACTTCATCGGCACTGGGCCATGGCAAGGAATTATGCCCCCACTCGCCCATAATACCATGCAGCCCGCTGCGCACCTTGCCTTCTACCGCAATGCCGCCGCCAACGCCCGTGCCCAAAACCGCCGCGAACACCACCGCCTTGCCCGCTCCGGCGCCATCGACAGCCTCCGATACCGCCAGACAATTGGCATCATTGGCAAAACGGATAGGGCGTTGGAGCCGTTTTTCAAGATCCGCCCCAAAAGGCTTGCCATTGATTTCCGTGGCGTTGGCATTCATCGCCAGGCCTGTAGCGGGGGAGAGCGTGCCGGGCATTGCAACCCCTAAAGAAGGCTTCACAGCAGCCCCTCCGGGCTCCTTGGCGGCCAGTTCTCCGCGCCCGGCAAGATCCGCCTCTGCCCATTCGACCAGATTGGCAATGCCCTCGATCACCTCGGAATAGCGCCCGCGCGGCGTGGGGGTACGCCAGCGCCCGCGCTCTGCACCACCGGCATCGAGCGCGATCACTTCAATCTTGGTGCCTCCGAAATCAACCCCCAACCGCATGTCTATACCCCATCATGATGCGCATGCATGCGCCGTTTACCGGTCTGATGCGCCGCATCCATTTTATTGAGCGCGGCGATATACGCCTTGGCAGAAGCAACCAACGTGTCTGGGTCCGTAGCGCGCCCTGTTACAGCCCGTCCTTGCTCATTGCCCAACCGCACAGAAACCTCTGCTTGCGCATCGGTTCCTTCTGTCACAGCATGCACTTGATAAAGCTCAAGCTTTGCCTCATGCGGGATGATAAGTTGAATAGCATTGAAGGTTGCATCCACCGGCCCGTTACCCGTAGCCTGCCGCGTATGATGCACCCCTTCCACCTCCAGCGTCAAGACAGCAGATTGCGGCCCATTTGTCCCCGCCACCACCAGCAGGTTGAGCACTTTGATCCGGTCTTGCGCATTGGCCATATTTTCATCGACCAAAGCTTCAATATCCTCGTCGTAAATATGTTTTTTACGATCCGCCAAGGCCTTGAACCGCACAAAAGCATCTTCGAGCTGGTTATCGGCCAGCACATATCCCAATTGGGAAAGCTTATCCCGAAACGCATTGCGGCCGGAATGCTTGCCCATCACCAGCGAGGTTTTGGAAACGCCCACGCTGTCCGGGGTCATGATTTCATAGGTTTGGGTGTTTTTGAGCATCCCGTCCTGGTGGATCCCGCTTTCATGCGCAAAGGCATTCCGGCCCACAATCGCCTTGTTGTATTGCACAGGGAACGAGGTTGCCGCCGAAACCAGCTTGGAGGCCCGGTTGAGCATCGTCGCCTCAATGCCCGTGGTGTAAGGCAGCACATCGTTGCGGGTTTTGATCGCCATCACCACTTCTTCAAGCGCGGCATTGCCTGCCCGCTCGCCAATCCCGTTGATAGTGCATTCGATTTGCCGGGCACCGCCCGCAAGGCCCGCCAAGGTATTAGCGACCGCCAAGCCCAGATCATTGTGGCAATGCACCGAAAAAATCGCCTTGTCGGCATTGGGCACGCGGGTGCGCAGCATCTCGAACAACGCGCGATATTCCTCCGGTGTCGCATAGCCCACCGTATCGGGAATATTGATCGTGCCCGCCCCGGCCTTGATAGCGGCCTCGACGCAGCGGCACAGAAAATCATGCTCGGTGCGTGTGGCATCTTCTGCGGACCACTCGACATCGGCGACATGGTTGCGCGCGCGCGTTACCTGATCGATCACCAGCTGCAACACCGCTTCGGGCTCCTTTTGCAGCTTGTATTTCATATGGACAGGGGAAGTAGAGATAAACGTATGAATACGCGGATGCTTTGCCTCCCGCACGGCTTCGGCCGCCCGGTCGATATCCTTAGCCCCGGCGCGCGAGAGCCCGCATACGGAAGCGTTTTTAACCCGCCGGGCAATGGCGGAAACCGCCTCGAAATCGCCCTCCGAGGCAATCGGAAACCCGGCCTCGATCACATCAACGCCCATAGCGTCAAGCAAATCAGCAACCTCGAGTTTTTCCTCAAAGGTCATGGTTGCGCCAGGGGATTGCTCGCCATCGCGCAAGGTGGTGTCAAAAATCAAAATACGGTCATTCGCCATCTGTCTGCTCGCTTGAAAAACGTCTAATGTATCCACAAGATCAACACAAGCGAAAGACGCCGCCAGACCCTCATCACGCTAACAAGCCCGAATCATGGTAAATGGCAAAATCCAAAACGCTCGGCGATTAAAGCCATGCCTAATTCTGACACAGGCTAACCGGATACACGACCAAAAAAAGGAAGGGGGAAACCAGCAACACCATCCCCTGAAAGCCCAGGCACGCCCGGACGGCCCTCAGGGGCGGATAAGGAGCAGGATAAGCAGGAGCGGCAGCACACCAAACGCTGCAAACGCGAAATATTCGCCAATCCAAGCAGCCGGGCTTGCGGCGCTTTGGGCGATCGCAACAGCTTTACCGGAACGTTTGGCGCGCGTGGAAATCACACATCTCTCCTTGAAGGTAGCCCACCCTAACCCAGTTTACCCCAGACCGCAAGCCCTTGCGCGTAAGCGGCACATTCACCGTTAACAGCCGCGTTTTGAGGCGCCAACGCTATTGACTAACCCCGCATGGCTGGTAACGAAAGCGCATATCCGGTGGAGCATCAGGCGCATGGTCGGTTTGTGACGCTTTGAGACACCACCGGTCGCCCACCGGCAGCACCGCCACCCGGAAGCACCGCCACCCGGAAGCACCACACAAAAGGAGAAGCCAGATGGCAAACAGCGCTGACCACACTGCCATGGCAAATGCCGTGCGCGCGCTCGCCATGGATAGCGTGGAAAAAGCCAAATCCGGCCATCCCGGCTTGCCCATGGGCGCGGCCGACATCGCCACCGTGCTGTTCCGCGAGCATCTGGTTTTCGATCCCACAGCGCCCCATTGGCCTAATCGCGACCGCTTTATCCTGTCGGCCGGGCATGGCTCGATGCTGCTTTATGCCCTACTGCATCTGATCGGTGTGGAAGATGTCACCTTGGCAGATCTGCAAGCCTTCCGCCAATTGGGCTCCAAAACCCCCGGCCATCCCGAATTCGGCCACACCGCAGGCGTGGAAACCACCACCGGCCCGCTGGGGCAGGGCCTGTCCATGGCGGTCGGCATGGCCCTGGCGGAGCGCCTGCTGGCGCACCGCTTCGGCAAGCTGGTCGATCACCACACCTATGTGCTGGCCTCCGATGGCGATTTGATGGAAGGCATCAGCCAGGAGGCGATCACCCTGGCCGGCCATTTGCAGCTCGCCAAGCTCATTGTCCTGTTCGATGATAACGGCATCACGATCGATGGCGCGCTCAGCGTTGCCGATTCCACCGACCAGATCAAGCGCTTCGAAAGCGCCGGTTGGCACGCCGAGCGCATCGATGGCCACGATGAAAAGGCCATTTCCGCCGCCATTACCCGCGCAAAAGCCTGCGGCAAGCCCGCGCTCATCGCCTGCAAAACGACGATCGGCTTTGGCGCGCCCACCAAGGCGGGCAAGTCTTCCTCCCATGGCTCCCCGCTGGGAGCCGAAGAACTCGCAGGCGCCAAAGCCGCGCTGGGTTGGCCACATGCCCCGTTTGAAATTCCCGCCGCCATCCGCACGCTCTGGCAGCGGACCGCCAAACGCGGCAGCGCCGCGCACCAAGCCTGGCAGACGCTCGAAGCCAAAGCCAAGCCAGGCGTGCGCAGCGAATGGGCACGCGTGCAAGCGGGCGAATTACCCAAAGCTTTGACCAAAGCCCTGAAAATTCTCAAAGCGGAAGCGATCGCCAAGCCGCAGAACATCGCAACCCGCAGAGCCTCCGAAATCACGCTGGAGCGGATCTCCCCCGCCTTGCCGGAGCTGATCTCCGGTTCGGCCGATTTAACCTCCTCCAACAATACCCGCACCGCTGATATGGGCAAGGTCGCGCCGGGGGATTTTTCGGGCCGCTTCGTGCATTACGGTATCCGCGAACACGCCATGGCCGCCGCGATGAACGGCATGGCCCTGCATGGCGGGCTGATCCCCGCTTCGGGCACGTTTTTGGTCTTTTCCGATTATTGCCGCCCGGCGATGCGCCTTTCCGCCTTGATGAACCAGCGGGTTATTTATGTCATGACCCACGATTCAATCGGCGTGGGGGAAGACGGCCCAACCCACCAGCCGGTGGAGCATGTTGCCGCCTTGCGCGCCATTCCCAATCTCGATGTTTTCCGCCCCTGTGACCTCACCGAGACCGCAGAGAGCTGGGAATGCGCGTTGCAAAGCCGCGCCCGCCCCTCGGTGCTGGCCCTCACCCGCCAGAACCTGCCGCAATTACGCCCTGATACCGGTGCCAAAAACCTGACAGCCCTTGGCGCCTATGAACTCGCCAAAGCCGATGGCCGCGCGGAAGTGACCCTCTTTGCCTCCGGCTCCGAGGTGCATCTGGCCATGGAAGCCCGGCGCGAGCTGCTCAAGAAAGGCGTGTTGGCGCGGGTGGTCTCCGTGCCCTGCCTTGATCGCTTTCTCGAACAGCCCGAAGCATACCGCCGCAAGGTGATCGGCCGGGCGAAGGTCAAAATCGCGGTCGAAGCGGGGATTCGTTTGGGTTGGGACGCCGTGATCGGCCCGGATGGCGCCTTTATCGGCATGGCAGGCTTTGGCGCCTCCGGCCCCGCCCCGGCGGTTTTCAAGCATTTCGGGATCACACAAGAAGCCGTGGTCGCGGCCGCCCTGGCGCGCCTCAAACGGGGCTAAAGCATGCTGCGATAAAGTGGATACCGGTTTATCGCAAAAAAGCATGCGGCAGAAAA
>CAZGKS010000072.1:0-5061 GCA_964526275.1 uncultured Methylobacterium sp.
AGGGGGGGGGTTGCGGCCGGTATATTCTTCCGGTTCCGTGGGGGAGGGGGGGGTTTTGGCCGCAACGCGTTTTTCTGGCACGGGCACTGTGGCAGGGGGCGGATTGATCCGCGCTGCGGCCAGCGCGGGGGCGGCGGGCGCAGCCTTGCTATCCTCTGGATCTGCATTGGCAACATCAATCGTCTTGCCGGTCAATCGGCGCCCGGCAAAAGCACGGGGTAGATGATTTTCGATCAGGGAGGCGACCTTGGCATCGCGCGAGCGGGCGCTGGCGCCGCCCAGAACCACGGTGATCAGGTGGCGACCTTCGGTTTTGGCGGAGGTGAGCAGGTTGAAGCCGGAGGCGCGGGTATAGCCGGTTTTAATGCCATCCACGCCTTCGACCTGCGTTAGCAGCCGGTTGTGATTGCGATAGCTGGTCCCGGAAAAAGCAAAGTTTCGCGTGGAAAAATAGGTGTAATATTTGGGAAATCGGTCTTGAATAACCCGGCCCAAAGTTACCAGATCGCGCGCGGTGGTGATTTGGTCGGGGTTGGGCAAACCCGAGGCATTATGGAATTGCGAATTCCGCATGCCGATCGCGCGCGCCTTCTGGGTCATCATTTTTGCAAAACGTTCTTCATCGCCGCCGATGGCTTCAGCAACCACCACAGCGACATCATTGGCCGATTTGGTGACCAGCGCGCGGATGGCATCTTCCACACTGATGCTCTCGCCCGCTTTGAGCCCGAGCTTGGAGGGCGGCTGCATCGAAGCCTCGCGCGAGACAGGTAATTGCGTTGTGAGCTTCATTTTGCCGCTTTCAAGCTGCTCGAACAGCACATAAAGCGTCATTACCTTGGTAATAGAGGCAGGGTGGCGGGGCGCATCCGCATTGGTAGCCTCCAGCACCTTGCCGGAATTGACATCATAAACAATCGAGGCATAGGGCGGTGCATAGGGCGCATAGGCGGCAACCTTCGCCCGTTTGCCGACGCGGCGCGAGGCGATACGCTTGGGCTTCTCGCTTGGCGCAAAGAGGGTTGAAAAGGCGGTTTGCTCTTGTGCATCTGCGCGCGGGCGTTGCCGAGCGGCTTCCGCCGGGGTGCAGGCAAGCACCAAGGCGAAGCTGCCGCCGAGGAAGGCACGGGCCAAGCCATGGATCCAATGAGGCCCAATATGCTGTGGAACGGGGGCCTGCCCTACGGGAGCCGCAGGGGAAACAGCCTCTGAACGCAACATGTTAGGCACGAACGCTTCAACGCTACGCATACGCATCTAAGATACTCCTGTGCGGGTCATGGACAACGTGACCCACTCTCATGATCGCGCCACAATGCCCGCGAGGCGTTACTCGAAGCTTAACCTTACGAAAATTCTGCCTATCGCTGAGGGGAGGGGGATATAATACTTAGGTTTTATGCTTAATTTTGTTGCGCTGCACAAAAACCGCTTGACACTTTGTGCAGTGCAACATAAATAAGGGGCATCCCGGTAAGGCAGTCGTTACTGCCTGCCACCACTACCCTAGCAACCCCGACCCTAGCACAAGGAATACTCCCATGATCCAAGCTCAAGCTTTTGAAGACATCCAGAAGGCCGGCAAAGAAAACCTCGACCTCGCCGTGAAGGCGTTCGGCGCCCAGCAGAAGGGCGTTCAGGCGATTGCCGTTGAAGTTGCCGATTATTCGCGCAAGGCTTTCGAAGCCGGTTCTGCCACCATCGAAAAGCTCGCGGGCGTGAAGACCCTCGACAAGGCTCTCGAAATCCAGACCGATTTCGCCAAGCAAGCGTACGAAACCTATGTTGCGCATGCCACCAAGGTGGGTGAATTGGTGACCGACCTTGCCAAGGAAGCCGCCAAGCCGTTCGAAGGCGTGATCGCCAAGGTTCAAGGCAAGTAATTGCTGGCCCCTTTTCGTTTGTGCGCTGCATAAACGGGAAAGACCGCTCTTTAAACCCGGCCGCAAGGCCGGGTTTTTGCGTTGAACGATGCCGTTCCATGCCTTGATAGCCGGGAGGATTCCGCTTGTGCGGAAGCCTTGCCCTTGAACAGCGGCGTATCGGTACGATATAGAGGGGCTAGAGCGTTTTTGCTTTTGATGGAAGCAAATCAGGCTCTTATCTCGCTCGTCAAGAACGTGTCTTTGGCGTTTGATTGTTCCATCAAACACCAAAACGCGGTTGGGCGGCTTCCGGAGGCAGGGATGACGATTGTTTCAAACGAGCAGGATGCGCGCGCGGCACATTTGCCGTTGCAGGCTGCGGGGCCAGGCTATGGCGGGCCAGAGGGCGGCGATGACGGTGGCGATACCGGCACCTTGCTGGCCCCGCGCGTAAAGACCCGCAAACCCCCGCTCTACCGCGTGCTGCTGCTGAACGATGATTACACGCCCATGCAGTTTGTTATCGATATTTTGATGGATTTTTTTCACAAAAATTCAACCGAGGCGACCGAAATCATGCTGCATGTCCATTTGAATGGCAGGGGCGTGTGTGGCGTTTATCCTTATGAAATTGCTGAAACAAAAGTAAAACAGGTGATGGATCGCGCCCGCCAGGCGCATCATCCGCTGCAATGTGTCATGGAAAAAGCCTAGAAAAGCGCTATATTAAATGGATCGTGCAGGGAGCGGGAAACCGCTCACAACAACGGGATGACGCCTTTGGCCAGTTTTTCAGACAGTCTCGAAATGGCGCTGCATCAAGCTTTGGCTTATGCACAGGTGCGGCGGCATGAATTTGCAACGCTGGAGCATTTGCTGCTCGCCTTGATCGACGATCCCGATGCCCATGCCGTCATGCAGGCCTGCGATGTCGATGTGCAGGCTTTGCGCGCCAACGTGATCAAATTTCTGGATCACGATCTCAAAACCCTCGAAATGCCGCAAGCGCAGGACCCTAAAACCACCGCAGGGTTTCAACGGGTTATCCAGCGCGCGCTGATCCATGTGCAGTCTTCCGGGCGCGATGAAGTAACCGGCGCGAATGTGCTGGTCGCTATCTTCTCCGAACGGGAGAGTTACGCGGCGTATTTTTTGCAAGAACAGGAAATGACCCGCTTTGATGCGGTCAATTATATCGCCCATGGTATCGCCAAGCGTTCCGGGCCCGATAGTGTGTTTCTGATCGCCTCCGAGGCGGACCCGGCAGCGCCCCCCCCACATGGGGATGAGGATCGCGCGGGCGCAGGGGGCGGAAAACAGGCCAAAAAGGAGAGCGCGCTTGACCAGTTTGCGGTTAATCTCAATGTAAAGGCGCGCAAAGGCGGGATCGACCCGCTGATCGGGCGCGAGGCAGAGGTCAAGCGCGTTATTCAGGTGCTGTGCCGCCGCCACAAGAATAACCCGCTGTTGGTGGGCGATCCGGGGGTGGGCAAAACCGCGATTGCCGAGGGGCTTGCCAAGAAAATCGTGGAAGGGGAGGTGCCAGACGTTCTGGCCGCCGCCACGGTGTTTTCGCTCGATCTGGGGGCGATGCTGGCAGGCACGCGCTATCGCGGCGATTTCGAGGAACGGCTGAAGCAGGTCATCAAGGAGATCGAGACACATCCCGATGCGGTTCTGTTCATTGATGAAATCCACACCATTATCGGCGCGGGCTCAACCTCCGGGGGCACGATGGATGCCTCCAACCTGCTCAAGCCAGCGCTGGCGGCGGGCACATTGCGGTGCATGGGGTCGACAACCTATAAGGAATACCGGCAGCATTTTGAAAAGGACCGCGCTTTGGTGCGGCGGTTCCAGAAAATCGATGTCACAGAACCTTCCGTGGCAGATGCGATTGCTATTCTGGGCGGGATAAAGCCGTATTTCGAGACCTTTCACGCGACCAGCTATACCGATGCGGCGATCAAGGGCGCGGTGGAATTATCCGCGCGCTACCTGCATGATCGCAAACTGCCCGACAAAGCCATCGATGTGATCGATGAGGCCGGGGCGGCGCAAAAGCTGGTGCCGGAAAACCAACGGGCGCTGGTGATCGACCTGACGGAAATCGAAGCGATTATTGCAAGCATGGCGCGCATTCCGCCCAAATCCATCTCGCAGGATGATGTCGAGATGCTGCGCAACTTGGAGACCATGCTGCGGCGTCTGGTCTATGGGCAGGACAAGGCGATCGAGCAGCTCGCCAATGCGATTAAATTGGCGCGCGCAGGCCTGCGCGATGGCGAAAAGCCGATCGGCTCTTACCTGTTTTCAGGGCCAACCGGGGTGGGTAAAACCGAAGTGGCGCGGCAATTGGCCAATGTGCTCGGGCTGCATCTGCTGCGGTTTGATATGAGCGAATATATGGAGAAACATTCGGTTTCGCGCCTCATTGGCACGCCGCCCGGCTATGTCGGGTTCGAGCAAGGCGGGCTTTTGACCGATGGGGTGGACCAGAACCCGCATGCGGTGCTGCTGCTCGATGAGATCGAGAAAGCGCATCCGGATATTTACAACCTTTTGTTGCAGGTTATGGATCACGGCAAGCTGACCGACCATAACGGCAAGGAGGTCTCCTTCCGCAATGTGATCTTGATCCTCACCACCAATGCCGGGGCCTCCGATATGGCCAAGGAGGCGATGGGCTTCACGCGCACCAAGCGCGAGGGGGAGGATACGGAGGCGATCAACCGCCTATTCACACCGGAGTTCAGAAACCGGCTCGATGCCATTGTGCCGTTTGGGAATTTGCCGATTGAGGTTGTTGCCAAGATTGTCGATAAATTCATCGTGGCGCTCGAAGCCCAACTGGCCGATCGCGATGTCACTATCGCGCTGACCGATGGTGCGCGCGACTGGCTGGTGCGCAATGGCTACGATGAAAAAATGGGCGCAAGGCCCATGGCGCGCCTTATCCAGAGTGCGATCAAGACGCCTTTGGCGGATGCCGTGCTGTTCGGTCCGCTGCGCAAGGGCGGGCATGTGCGCGTCAAGGTTGTAGAAGCAGACGGCGACGAAAAGCTCGATTTCGATTATCTGCCGCATGGCGACACCCCCCCGCGCCCCCTGCCGCCCCCCGCCAGTTCGCGCCGGGGCAGAACCCCCCCGCGGACGGGGAAGAACCGACCACACGAAATTGCCCGGATCGAACCAG
>CAZGKS010000072.1:5071-9171 GCA_964526275.1 uncultured Methylobacterium sp.
ACCCTGACGAGGTCGCTTCCGTTTAGGGCATTTTCCGATCCAAGGGAGCGGTTGATCACATAAAATGCGTTAAACGATAAAAACACAGCGCGATAGAAACACAGCGTAGGAGCAGATTTAATCCGATCGCACGGCGCTTTAAGATCAAGGTGCATGGCCTGAAAGGAAGACCATGCGCGGAGGCCCGCGAACCCTGGAGCATGACGTGTTTAGAGAACTTTCGGTTTTGAGGGTATCAAAATCATGCTCTATTTCTTTGTTTAATAACGAATTTTTCTCTCTCGATGAGTCCATCGAAAGCAAAAACGCTCTAAGGGGCCGTCGACGTTAAAGGCTGGCGATTCGCGGCGGCTTGGGGGCAGCAAACCAGCCCTTTCCTCTTCTCTCTTGATACGGTTATCCTGGGTTTCCCTTTGTGGCAAAAGGCTCTAGAATGGCAAAAGCGAAGCCGATATGAGCAGTACCAACGTATGAGCGCCCATCAAGAGCCTGACCATGCAGCGGCAAGAGAAAGGGCTTTGGCGCCTCTTTCTGGCGCGCTTGCTGCCCCCGAAGAAATGGTAAGCCCATGGCCCGCCGTGCGGCGCGGGATTGCCGCCGCAGCCGGGTTGCGGGCCCTGTTGCTGATGTGCGCCATGATTGGGATAGGGGGGCTGTGCCGCGATGTCGGTTACCCGTTAGGGGCGGGGGTGCTCTCTACCCTGCTGATCTGGGCAGGGCCGGGGCAGATCGTGCTGTTTACGTCCCTTGCTTCGGGCATGGCACTGCCTTGGATCGCGCTGGCGGTATCGCTGTCCTCGATCCGGTTTGTGCCAATGGTGATGTCGTTGCTGCCCTTGCTGCGCAGGCCGGGCATGCGGCTATGGCATTTGCTGGGGTTGTCGCATTATATCGCCGTGACGGCATGGGTGGAGGGGATCCGGCTGTTGCCGCATCTGCCGCCGCGCGAGCGCGTGCCGTTTTTTCTCGGTTTTGCCAATACCATCATGCTGGCGGCGGCTTTGGCCACGGCGTTGGGCTATGCGTTGGTGGCGAGCATGCCGCCGGTATTGGCGGGAGCGCTTTTGTTTTCCTCTCCGCTTTATTTCACGCTTGCTTTGACAGCGGGGGCAACACGGTGGCTGGAGGGATTGGCGTTTGTGCTCGGATTTGCCGGCTTGCCGCTGGCGACAAAATTCGCGCCGGAGGGCAGTGAACTGATTGTTGCCGGGCTGGGGATGGGCGGGCTGGCCTATGCGATCGAGCGGGCGCGGATCTGGCGGGTGCGATGCGTTGAAAAGCGCGCATCGGAAGCGCAACCATGAGCGGGGTGCTGGCGCAGATCGAGATAGCAACCGGCGGGTTGTGGCCGTATCTTGTGGTGGTGTTTATCGGGTTTTTGCCCAGCGAGATCTGGCGCTGGCTGTCGGTGTTTCTGGTGCGCGGTCTGGCCGATGATTCAGAAATTCTGGTGCTCGTGCGGGCGATTGCGGTGGCGTTGCTGGCAGCGGTTGCCGCTAAACTGATGTTTGCGCCGCCCGGCGCGCTGGCGAGCCTTTCCCCGCTGGTGCGCTGGAGCGCGCTGGCAGGCGGGGTGGGCGCTTTTTTTGCGTTCAGACAATCGATACCCGCCGGGGTGATCGCGGGGGAAGCTTTGCTGATCGCGGGCGGCTGGCTTATCGGTTGAGCAAAATCACCAGATCGTTTTTATGCGCCATGTTCAGCACGCGGCGGTGGCGCTCATCGAGCATATCGAGATCAATCGCTTCGCCGGAGAGCTGGCCAACGCGCCGCTCCCACCCCAAGCGTTCAGCCTTGGTGGCGGCAAGTTGCTCACCCAAGGCGTCATAGCGGATAAGGGTTTCCCCACGCACGACCAAGCCGCGCTCCCCCGTTTGGGCGGAGGCATAAAAATACGCTGCCCCGCCCCACGCGAAGCTGTGCAGAACGAATAAAAATGCCAGACGGCGGCGGCGCGTATGGATGATCATGCTGCCAATGTGCCGAAGGGACGTTAATAAAGCCTTGAACACGGGGCAACGAGGGGAAGGGGCTGCTTTGCCGCATAGAGCATGCTGCGATAAAACAGAAGCCAGTTTGTCGTAAAAAACGTGCGAAAGCAAAAGGATAGAATCAGAAGGTGATTCTGTCTGAATGCATCTTGGCCCTGGCCCCTTGGCGGTTTTATGCGCAAAATTTAGGACTCGCGCAAAAAGCCCAACCCCAGAAAATAAAGCGCCGTTGCCGCCAGCACGCTTTTGCTGGCCCAACCGGCTTGCAAGTGCTCGATAAACAAGGCGTATCCGGCGGCCATAGCGGCCAGGACCAGCATCGCCAGCGTGAGCGCGCGCAGCCGCCGCACACGGAAGGGATGCACAAAAATGACCGGCACAAACATGCCCAAAGTCAGCGCCAGCAGAATGGCAAACGCCACCAAAGCCGGGGGAGAGAAGATCACCAGATAGAAGGCGATCACGTTCCAGACCGCCGGGAAGCCCCGGAACCACCAATCTTCGGTTTTCATGGTGGTATCGGCGAAATAAAGCGCGCTGCCAACGGAAATAGCCAGCCCGCCGATCATCCCATAGGGCGCGGCAATGACCTGCGGTTGCAGCAAAATCGCGGCCGGCACGAAAACATAGGTCACAAAATCGACCACCAGATCGAGAATGGCGCCATCATAGCGCGAGGCGGATTCGGTAACCTTGAGCTTGCGCGCCAACGGTCCATCGGCGGCATCGACCACCAAGGCCGCAGCCAGCCAGCTGAAGGCGCTGACAAGGTCGCTTTTGACCGCCGCATCGAGCGCCAAAAACCCCAAAGCCGCCCCTAACGCGGTCAAAACATGCACGCCGTAAGCCATGACATGTTTGGGTTCGAGCGGTTTTTTATCCGGTTGGGACACCACAAACTCCTGTGCAACCGCCATGCCGCATGGCGCTGTGCCAAAACAGGGGTCAAAAGCAGTTTAGCGCAAACCAACGATATTCTGAACGAAAATTTCGCGCGCCGGATGTAAGAGCAAAATAAGCCATCGCCAAGCTTGCGCAAGCGGGGTAAATCGTGCTGTTGCCCGTTTGGGGACACGACCAACGCTTTGGGGCAGACGCAATGAACGCCATAATTCTGGATGGAAAAGCCACAGCCGCCGCCTTGCGCGCAACCCTGGAAATGCAAATACGCGACCTTGTGGCGGCAGGCAAACGCCCGCCCGGCCTTGCCGTGGTGCTGGTGGGGCAGGACCCGGCCAGCGAGGTCTATGTGGCTGCCAAGGGGCGGTTTTGTCGCCAGATCGGCATGCGCTCGTTTGAGCATCGCCTTGGCGCGCAAACCGGGCAGGACGCCCTGCTGGCGTTGATTGCGCAGTTGAATGAAGCGCCGGAAGTCGATGGCATTCTGGTGCAATTGCCGTTGCCGCCGGGCTATGATTCGACCCGTATTCTGGAGAGGATCGCGCCGGAAAAGGATGTCGATGGCTTTCACCCGCTCAATGTCGGGCGGCTCTGGACCGGGGGCGAGGCCTTTGCGCCCTGCACGCCAAGCGGGGCGATGAAGCTGATCGAGCAGGCGCAGCCCAAACTGGCCGGGTTGCATGCGGTGGTGGTCGGGCGCTCCAATATTGTCGGAAAACCCATGGCGCAAATGCTTCTGGCCGCAGATTGCACGGTGAGTATCGCCCATTCACGCACGCGCAACCTTGCCGAATTATGCCGCACCGCTGATATTCTGGTAGCAGCGGTTGGCAGGCCGGAATTTTTAGGCGCGGCGCATCTCAAGCCGGGGGCGATTGTGATCGATGTCGGGATCAACCGGATCGAGCGGGCAGGGGCGCGCGGGCTGGTGGGGGATTGCGATTACGCCGCCATGCTGCCGCTGGCAGGGGCGATCACGCCGGTGCCGGGTGGAGTCGGCCCCATGACCATCGCCTGCCTGCTGGAAAACACCCTGATTGCTTATCAGCGCCGTATGCCGGGGCTGGAGGGTGCAACGCGCGCCGGCGCGGCGGGAGTAGGGGCATGAGCCGGATGGCGGGAGTAGGGGCATGAGCCGGATGGCGGGAGTAGGAGCATGAGCCGGATGGCGGGAGTAGGAGCATGAGCCGGATGGCGGGAGTAGGAGCA
>CAZGKS010000073.1:0-9138 GCA_964526275.1 uncultured Methylobacterium sp.
GGCCAAAGCCCTCGCGCCGCAGGCAAAGGCTATTTATGAAACGCTCGCTCCGCAAGGCGCCTTCTCGCCCGATGGCCAAAGCGCGGGGAGGCGGGCTCTGCGCGCGCAGCTTTTGCGCTTGCTGGTCGCGGCCGACCCGGCCACCGGGAGCGCGCGCGCCAGCGCGCAATTTGGCGCGGCGCACACCATGGGCGAGCAGGTTGCCGCCCTCAACGCGCTGCTGATCGGGGAAGCCAGCGCGCGCGATACCGCCTTGCAGGCCTTTGCACAGCGTTATGCGCAAGAACCGCTGATCCTCGATACCTGGTTTGGCCTGCAGGCCCGCATTGTCGATACCCAGATGATCCCGCGTCTGCGTGGCCTGATGCAGCATCCGCATTTCGGGCTCGACAACCCCAATCGCGTCCGCGCACTGATAGGTACCTTCGGGCATCTCAACCCGCGCGGGTTTCATGCCTCCGATGGCAGCGGCTATGCCCTGCTCGCGGAAGTGATTGCGGCGCTTGATGCTTCCAACCCGCAAATTGCGGCACGCATGGCGACCGCGTTTCGTAGTTGGAAAACGCTGGAACCCAAGCGCAAGGCCCTGGCACAGGCAATGCTGGAGAAACTGGCGCAAGCGCCCAAGCTGTCCCGCGATCTGAGGGATATTCTCGACCGCACTTTGGGAACACAAGGGCAGGGCGAATAACGGGCAGGGCGAACACCCAAAAGGGCAGGGCGAATAACCGCCCTTACCCCGCACAAAGGCTGCGGAAAAGCGCTCTATTCCGCTTGCGCGGCCACTTTGGCTTCCTCGGTCCGCTTGAGCGTTTCGCGCGCCAGATCCGCCTCGCGCTGGCGGTTCCACAACCCGGCATAGAGCCCGCCGCGCGCGAGCAATTCCTCATGCCGTCCGCGTTCGGCGATCTCCCCCTTGTCGAGCACAAGGATTTGATCAGCATTGACAATGGTGGAGAGCCGATGCGCGATCACCAAGGTGGAGCGCCCCCGGCTCACCCGCTCCAGCGCATCCTGAATTTCCTTTTCGGTATAAGAATCAAGCGCGCTGGTCGCCTCATCGAGCACCAGAATCGGCGGCCCCTTGAGAATGGTGCGGGCAATGGCGACGCGCTGCTTTTCGCCGCCCGATAATTTAAGCCCGCGCTCGCCAACCTGCGCTTGGTACCCTTCCGGCAATTGCCGGATAAAGCGATCCACCTGCGCCAGTTGCGCGGCATCTTCAATCGCAACCTGATCCGCACCCTCACGCCCATAGCCGATATTGTATAAAATGGTGTCGTTGAACAGCACGGTATCTTGCGGGACAATTCCCAGATGCGCGCGCAGCGAGGCTTGGGTAACGCTTTGAATATCCTGCCCATCGAGCGTGATCCGCCCGCCGCTGACATCATAGAAGCGGAACAGGAGCCGCGAGAGCGTGGATTTCCCCGCCCCCGAAGACCCCACCACCGCCACCGTTTGCCCGGCCGGGATTTCAAACGAGACATTTTTGAGGATCTGCCGCTCTGGCACATAGGAGAACGAGACATTCTCGAACCGCACATCGCCCTTGGTGATCACCAGCGGCTTGGCATCCGGCTTGTCGGCAATTTCGGCTTCCCGCGTTAGAACATCGAATAATTTTTCAATGTCAACAATGGCTTGCTTGATCTCACGATACACCATGCCCATAAAATTGAGTGGTTGATAGAGCTGGATCATCAGCGCGTTGATCATCACGAAATGGCCAACCGAATTTTTGCCCGCCATGACATCTTGCGCGGAAAGCACCATGCACAAGGTAAGTGCCAGCGTAAAAATAATCGCCTGCCCGGTATTGAGCAACGCGAGGGAAGTATAGGTTTTGATAGAGGCGCGCTCATACACCGCGAGCGAGCGGTCATAGCGCGCGCTTTCCCGCGCTTCGGCGCCGAAATATTTCACCGTCTCGAAGTTCAGCAGCGAATCAACCGCCTTGGCATTGGCATCGGTATCGCTGTCATTCATCGTGCGGCGGATACGCATGCGCCACTGCGTCGCCTTGATGGTAAAGCCAAGATAGGCAACAATCATTACCAGGGTAATGACCACATAGCGCCAATCAAATTCCAACGCGAAAACCGCAATGACCAGCAAAAACTCCACAATGGTGGGAATGAGGGTCATCAGCGTCATGCGGGTGAGTTCTTCAATCCCGTTGCGCCCGCGCTCCAGCACGCGGGTGAGCCCGCCGGTCTTGCGCTCCAGATGAAACCGCAAGGAAAGCTGGTGCATATGCTCGAAGGCCTGCATTGCAAGGCGCCGCACGGCATGCATGGCAACCTTGGCAAACAGCCCTTCGCGCACCTGCGTAAACAGCACCATCAGGATCCGCGTCGCCCCATAGGCCATAGCGGCCAGCACAGGCGCGCCAAGCAGCCACCAGCGGGTGTTTTCACCGGGCGCAAGCTTGCCGCCGGAGGCCAGCACCAGCGCATCGGTTGCCCATTTGAAGGTAAAGGGCATCAAAATGGTGAAGCCCTTTGCAAACAGGATCAGCCCCAGCGAAACCAGAATGGTGCGCTGTAGATCTGGTCGCGCATAGGGCCAGAAAAACGGCCATAACCGCCGCAGGGTAAAGATCAAGCCTGCCTCCTGAGGCGACGCGCCAACGGCGCTGGCAGGGGCGGAGGGCGCCGCAGAAGGCGGGGTAGAAGCGGTGATCGACACGGGGAACCTTCCTGCAGGCAGGAGAATGGACAGGGCAAGAAAACAACACGCTGCATAAAATGCAGCGGTCAGCTTAACGGATATAAGCCTTTTGCCGCCAAATAAAAGCAGGGCTGCGCACATACACTTGATTTTCACACGAAATTCGGGTTGCATAACCGCATGAAAGTATCGTCGATTCGCTCCGTATGCGTCTATTGCGGCTCCGGCCTTGGGAATGATCCGGTTTTCGAAAAGGCTGCGGAGGCACTTGGCGCCGCGCTTGCACAAAACGGGTTGCGCTTGGTTTATGGCGGCGGAACCCATGGCTTGATGGGCACCGTGGCGCGTGCAACGCTCAAGCATGGCGGGCAGGTTACGGGCATTATTCCGCAATTTCTGGAAACCAGGGAAGGCGTGCTTCAAGGCATGCAGGAAACGCATGTCGTTCCAGATATGCATACCCGCAAACAGATGATGTTTGAACGCGCGGATGCCTTCGTGGCTTTGCCCGGCGGGTTGGGCACGCTCGAAGAGCTGGTGGAACAAATGACCTGGGCGCAATTGGGGCGCCATCGCAAGCCGATCTTGCTGCTCAGCATCGCCGATTTCTGGAAGCCCTTGCTCGTGCTGATCGCCCATATGCGCCAGTTTGCCTTTGTCCGCCCCGGCCTTGAAGTGCATTATATGGTTGCCGAAAAAGTGGAGGATGTCGTGCCGATGCTGCAAAACGCGGCGCGCCATACGCCGCTGCGATAAGCGCTTTTGTTCTCATAATTTACCATGTTTACTAGAAAACGCTCGACAAAACCCCGTTTGCACGCTTGAATGGTGCCTTAACCATACCTGCCCGGCTGGGCAGACCTTATTAAAGGACCGTGTCATGCGTTTGTACTCTCTTGTTTTGGCTTCGTTTTTGTCGTTTTCGCTGGTCGGCGGGGCCTATGCTCAACAAGCGCAACCGGCCGCCAGCGAGCCCGCAAAAACCACCCCCCAACCCAAAAAGAAGAAGGTTGAGCCCAAAACCGCGTCCGAAATCTTGCTCAATAACGCCCGCAGCGTGGGCCTTACGGGGCTGGAAGTGACCGACGCCAAGGGCGAAGTGGTTGGCAAGCTCAAAAATGCGCTGGCGGCGGGCAAAAAAGCAACCCTCAAGCTCAAAAAAGGCACGTCTTGCGTGGTCTCTGTGGTCGCCAATTTTGAAGATGAAGCCGCCGTCGAGCAGACCGATCTCGATTTATGCAAGGACAAGCTGGTTCGGTTTGTCGATTGACCCTAATTTTTTACGCAACGCATAAGCCGCAGGCGCGGGTCAATACCGCTCCTGCGCGCCATAAGGCGACAAGTTAAGGCATGCCGGGCAAAGCCGGTATTGCGTTCAACAAACACATTAAAACAACAAGATAACGCGCCATAAAGCCCGTATTATCCTCTTTTGCGCCCCTTGAAGGCCACAAAGCGCATGAGGGCAAACCAAAAATACACGCATGCCCGCCCCAAAAAGCGGAAAGATACAAAACCAGACAGCTTTCGTTCATGTTGGCCGATGCACAACAAAGGCTCACAACACGGTGTCCATCCGGCAGGGTTGTCCTGACCGAAAGGCCGTAAACCCATGGACGATAAAATGACGACGATGCGTACAATCCTTGATCTGTTTGAAACCAATGCCGAACGCCGGGTTGACCGTGCAATTGCCGATTACCGCGCCGGTCGCCCGGTCGGGGTAACCGAAGGGGCGGAGGCGCTGGTTGTTGTCAATGTTGAAGCGCTCACCCCCCAGATCGCCCAAGCCCTCGATACCCTGGCTCCCGGCCATGCCCGGCTGGTGCTGCCCTCTGCCCGGTTGCGGCGTTTGGGCCTTGAAGGCCGCACCACCCCCGGCAATGTCGCATTTCCGGTGGCAGATGTCGCGCGGGCGGAAGCCCTGGCGCTTAAAATCGATGCCCGGATTGACGCGCCGGTTTCACCGATCTCCCTGCTCGATGAAGCCGCGCTGGAGCTGGCGCGCCTTACCCTGGTAACCCCTGCCGTTTATGTCCTGCCTGTAAAGCCAGAGGCGCTCGATGCCGCGCTTTGCGTTGTCAGCGCAGAGGAATTGCGCGCTTACCGGGCAAGCCAGGTCAAGGCGACCAAACTGGTTGCACGCGCGCCGGTACCGCTTGAATATGCCGCCGACACCGAATTCGTGGTCTTTCGCGGCGGCGAGGGTTTGCGCGACCAGGTGGCGATTATTGTCGGCAAGCCAGATTTCTCCAAACCCGTGGCCATTCGCATGCATTCTGCGTGCCTGACCGGCGATCTGTTCGGCTCGCTTAAATGCGATTGCGGCGACCAGTTGCGCGGCACCGTGCAGAAAATGGCGGAAGGTGATGGCGGTATTCTGCTCTATCTCGATCAGGAGGGGCGCGGCAATGGCATCGCCAACAAGATGCGCGCCTATAAACTGCAAAGCCAAGGCTGGGATACCTATGATGCCGATGAGGTTTTGGGCTTTGATCTCGATCAGCGCCGGTTTGATTTCGCCGCGCAGATGCTCACGCAATTGGGTATCCATGCCGTGCGGGTCATGACCAACAACCCACAAAAAATTGGCGCGCTCAAGGCCGCCGGGCTTGAAGTGGTGGCGGATCAACGCGCCTTCGGGCGGCAGACCGCCGAAAATATCCGGTATCTTGCCTCCAAGCGCGATCGCGCCGGCCATTTCATCGATTTCGATGCCATGGTCGCGCATGCCCCGATAACCGATTGAGCCCGCGCGCGTTTGCCCTCGTATCGCGCGCCGTCTGGTGCGGCGATACCCGCAAGAACCCATAAAACAAGAGCCCGTAACAAGGGCTCTTTTATCGCGCAGACGGCGATAAACGGGAGGTCGGTTGGCGAAGAAACATGTGAAAACAAGAATATAAGAGTAAGAATATAAGAGTCATGCCAAAGGTCTCTGAATACCAAAGGCCTTTAAAAAGGACTCTTTGGTATTCGTCACGAAACGATCGTTCCCTTGCTGAAAATAAGATCGTTTCGTGCCCTTCACGGGCCTTATGCGTCCGCATCAAAGGCCATTGGTATCAGATGCGATTCCGTTTGAACGCATCCAGCTCTTATGCGCGAACGCGAACAGGACTTTGGAGAAAAGCAAGGTCTTCTCCAAAATATTCTCTTTGTCATCAAAGGCCTTATGCGGCATAAGGCAGGCGAGTTGGCATAAACGGTTCCGGAGCTCTCTTTTTGGCGAGTACACAAGCCCCAGCGCAAAGCGCATCAGAGCAAGGCATGCCCGCCCCCCAGCCGCCCTCTTCTCCCGCACCGCCCTCTCCAGTGCCCGCGCCCCCTTCCCCTGCGCCCTCTTTTCCTGTGCATCCCGCGCCAGCGTCCGCCTCTCCCGAAGCCAGGATATGGCTGGGCGTTGGCGTAATGCTGATCGTTGCGGCTGTCGGGCTATGCTGGCCGTGGATTTCCGGCGATGTCACGTTTCCATGGGATGGCAAAGCGCATTTTCAGGCCCAAATGGCGTTTTTTGCCCGCAGTTTGCACGCCGGGGAATGGCCATTCTGGACCCCCAATGTTTTTGCCGGGCATCCGCAAATCGCTGATCCGCAAGCCTTGATTTTCTCGCCGGGCTTTTTTCTGCTGGCTTTGTTCAATCCGGATCCCAGTTTTCAATGGTTTGACGGGGTGACCTTTGCCCATCTCGTATTCGGGGCTGTGGCCGTTCTAGGCTTTGCGCGCGATCGCAAACTCCATCCGGCGGCGGCGTTGGTGGCTGCGCTCGCCTTTGCCTTTGGCGGCAGCGCGGCCTGGCGTATTCAACATGTCGGGCAGATTGTCAGCCTCGCCCCTTTTCCTTGGGCGTTATGGATGCTCGATCGCGGCTTGACGCGCCATTCCGCCCGCTATGGCGCGCTGGCGGGTGTTTTTGCTAGCTGGAGTGTCTGGGGCCCTGATCAGGTTTCGTATTTCGTGTTGCTGGCTTTGGCCATTTTTGCAGTGACCTATTGGCTGCAAGGGCCGGGCCGCGCGCACCGGGCGCGGACAATGCTGCGCCCGCTTGTGGCCGGGGGGCTGGTTGGGCTGGTTTTGATCGCCCTGCCGCTGCTGATGGTCCTTACCTTCGCCGATGGCTCGAACCGTCCGGCTTTCAGCTATGCAGATGCGGCCAAGGGCTCGGTGCATCCTTCCAGTTTGCTGACCTTTTTTGTCCCCAACCTGTTTGGCACGATCGGGCCCCAAGAGCAGTTTTGGGGCGCGCCCAGCACGCATTGGCCCTATATTGTCGATAGCAATCTGGCGCGCAATATGAGCGCGTTTTACATGGGGTTGGTGCCGGTCATTGGCATCCTGACCCTGCTAATGTCCCGCGAGGCTCTGGCCCCCTATCGGCGTAGCCTGTTGGTGGGGTTTGGGCTGCTGACAGCGTATGCTTTGGGCCGCTATACGCCGGTTTTTTCGCTCGCCCATGCGTGGCTGCCCGGCGCGGATCTGTTCCGTCGCCCGGCGGATGCCACCTTTCTGGTCGGCGCCTTGGGCGCGTATCTGGCCGGTTTTGGCGTGCATCGTCTGCTGCTGGCGCCTTCGCCCCGCTATTGGCCCAAACCGGTTTATGCGGTGCTGGCGTTGGCGCTTGTGGCAGCCTTTGGCATGGCGCTCTGGCTGGGCAAGGTGCAGCAGAACGGGCTGGATATTCTCGATGCGGCCTTGAGCATGCTTCTGGCCATCGCGGCCTTGGCTTTGGCCCAAAAATGGGCGCGCCCGCGCCCGCTTTTGGCAGCGTTGGTGTTGGGCGGCGTGCTCTGCGCCGATTTTGCGTGGCATATCCGCCCCAACGATTCCACTGGGCTGGATCCTGCCATTTACGACGAATTGCGCACCAATACCTCCAGCCCGGATATTCTATGGTTGAAAGACCATAAGGTGAGCAACCAGACACGGCGTGACCGTATCGAGACTTTGGGGCTTGGCTTTGAATGGCCCAATCTGGGTTTGGTCCATGGGTTTGAGAATACCCTGGGCTATAATCCGTTGCGCCTGTCGATCTATGTTGCCGCAACCGGCGCGAATGATACCATCGTTGAGGCAAAGGATCGCCGTTTCACGCCGCTTTTTCCGGGGTATCGGGCCAATCTGCCGAATTTATTGGGGCTGCGTTATATTTTGACCGCTGTTCCGCTGGAGACGATCGACCCCTCCCTAAAAGAAGCCCCGCTGCCCTTGGTGGCCAAAACCCGCGATGGGTTTATTTATGAAAACCCCAACGCCCTGCCGCGTGTGATGCTGGTGCCAGAGGCGGTCACCTTGGATCAGGATGCCTTGGTGCGCACCGGGCAATGGCCGGAAGGGGCGGATGTTACCCGCACGGCTTACGTTGAACCGAGCGCTTTGCCCTTGCCGCGCCGCAACCGCCCCGGTTTTATCGGCAATGCCAGCATCACGGCTTATGGCAATATGGAAATCCGCGTAAAGGTGGAGGCGCCGCGCGGGGGCGTGCTCGTGCTCAATGATGTCTGGCATCCGTGGTGGTTTGCGGAAATCGATGAATTGCCGACTCGGATTTTGCGCACCAACGGCATTTTCCGCAGCGTGATCCTGCCCGCAGGTAGCCGGGAAGTAGTGTTTCGCTTCGAGCCCTTGCGCGGTCTGGTGCGACAATATCTGCTTAAGCGCGGGTTCATTTCGCCCAATACGTTGTGATTTTCTCCCTGCGCCCGGTTCCGGGCACGGCCTGCACGGGAGATAGCCGCAGGTTGGGCAAGCTCCAGTTGGCAAGCTCAAGAGGCAGGAGCGCGCAACGCCTGCAAGCGCTGCTTGGCGCGGCGCAACTGCTCTAGCACCGTTTCAATCTGCTGGGCGCGCGCGATCATCGCTTCGTTTTCGCGTCGCTCCCGCATATCCTGCATGAACTGCGATCCCATTCCCATCTCCCCGCCCTTGCCTTGCAATCCGCCGCGGAACATGGCGACCTGATTGGGCCCAAGCCGGGCGGGAGCAACCGGCGCTTCTGGCGCAAAAACAGCAGGCGAAACAACCAGAGGAGCGCCCTCTTGGGCGTAGGTTTCTGCCATATCCTCCAAGGCGTGCCCAAGGGGAGTATGGGGAGTATGGGCCGCACGCCCCGCCGCCGGGCCGGATGCCGCAAAGACCGCAGGAGGTTCGGGGGCAAGCTCTGGTGCGAAGGCAAACGTGCGGGGCAGGCTGGTCTGTGCGGGGAGCCCGGCAGTCTCGGTTGCTGACACCTGCCCTATCCCATGGGGCTCTGGCGCAGGCGGGGATAGCGACGAAAAAGCAGCAATGTCAGAGGGTTCCCCCGTAAAGCGATGCGTCAGGGGCGCGGCCTCCCTGCTTGGCGCAGCCTCCCCCAATTGCACCGGCAGGGGAGCAGAGGAAAACGCGGCAGCAGCATGCGGCGATGCTTGTTGGGAGGGTTCTTGCCATGGCGCTCACCGGTCCGTCACGAGGTCGCCGTACGCGTCG
>CAZGKS010000074.1:0-8996 GCA_964526275.1 uncultured Methylobacterium sp.
TTCGGTGGCGGCCATGGCGGCCTTGATCGCCGTTGTGGGAACCATTCCCTATATTGCCTTGCAACTCAAAGCGATTTCATCGTCGCTGGAAATTATCGTCCGCACGCAATTCGGCTATGTTCCCAGCCTGCCCGGTTTACCGATCTTGAGCGATCTGTCGCTGGTTGTCACCTTGGTGCTGGCCGCCTTTGCGATCGCCTTCGGGACGCGCAATATCGATGCCAGCGAGCATCAGAACGGCTTGATGCTTGCGGTCGCCACCGAATCTCTGGTCAAGTTGCTGGCGTTTTTGGCGGTAGGGCTGTTTGTGGTCTTCGGCCTTTTTGGTGGGTTTGGTGATTTGTGGGAAAAAGTCCGCAATACCCCAGCCGCCAATCAGGTGCTCAACACCCCGCCCGATACCGCGCTCTGGCTCACCACGATCGGGCTGGCCGCGTGCGCGATCTTTTTGCTGCCGCGGCAATTTCACGTCATGGTGGTCGAGAACAGGGATCCGCGCGATCTGCGCACGGCGGCCTGGCAGTTTCCGGCCTATCTGGTGCTGATCAATCTGTTTGTTCTGCCGATCGCGATGGCGGGGCTGGTGATTTTCCCGCAAACGGCGCTCGATCGCGATTTTCTGGTGCTTACCTTGCCGTTGCAGGCGGGGGCAAGCAGTGTCACGTTGATCGCGTTTATTGGCGCCCTTTCGGCGGCGACCGCCATGGTGATTGTCGAATCAGTTGCGTGCGGCATCATGATCTCCAACGATCTGGTGATGCCCCTGCTGCTGCGCGGTTCCAGGCACCGCGACGGGCCGGGCATTTTACCCTCGCTGGTACCGTTCGAGCCGATGCGTAAAACGCCCGTACCGCAGGTCTTGCGGGTGCGGCGCTTTGCGGTTGTCGCCATTTTGATGCTGGGCTTTGCCTATTATCGGGCTTCTTCCGAGGCCGCTTTGGCCGCAATTGGCCTGCTGTCGTTTTCGGCCATGGCGCAATTGGCGCCGGCGTTTTTTATCGGCATGTTCTGGAGCCGCGCCAATGCTGCGGGCGCGCGGGCGGGCATGCTGGTCGGTTTTCTGGTTTGGGGCTACCTGCTGTTTTTGCCCACTTTGGGGAATTCCAGCGCGTGGATCGCGCAGTTTTTGCAAGAAGGCCCGTTTGGGATAGGGTTTCTCGCTCCCAGCCAGATTATGGGGACACAATGGTCGCCTTTGGTAAAAGGCGCCGCGCTTTCTCTGGGGCTCAACACCCTGTCGCTGGTGGTGTTCTCGCTCATGCGGGCCCCCAATGCGATCGAGCGCGTACAGGCCAGTGTGTTTATTCAACCGCGCCTTGCGCCCGCAAATTCCGGTTTCAAACTCTGGCGCAATACGGTCAGCGTTGGGGAATTGCAGGCAACCCTGGCGCGGTATCTGGGAGAGGAGCGCACAAAGCGCGCCTTTGCGGATCTGGCGCAGGAGCGCGGAACGGAGCTCCCGGCGGCAATGGAGGCCGATGCGCATGTCATCCGTTCGGCGGAGCAATGGCTGGCTTCGGCCATCGGGGCGGCGTCTTCGCGCTTGGTGCTGTCCTTGATGCTCAAACGCCGCAATGTTTCCACCGAAGCGGCCCTGAAATTGCTCGACGATGCCTCTGCGGCCATGCAGCATTCGCGCGATTTGTTGCAACATGGGCTCGACCATGCCCGGCAAGGCGTAACCGTTTTCGATCGGGATCTGCGTTTGATGTGCTGGAACCGGGCGTTTCAGGACATTTTCGACCTTCCGGGCGATTTGATGCGGTTCGGTGTGGGGCTTGATGAGATTATCGGGTTTAATGCGCGCCGTGGGCTTTATGGTCGCCCGCATTCGGTGGAAACCATTGCCCAGCGCATCGCGGCTCTGGGGCGCGATAGCGAGCCGCATCGTCTGGCTCTGGCGCCCTTTAACCGCGTGATTGAGATACGCTCCAACCAATTGCCCGATGGCGGTATTGTCACCACCTATACCGATATTACCGAAGCGGTGGCGGCGGAGGAAGCGCTGGCCGCCGCCAATGCCTCGCTTGAACAGCGGGTACGCGAGCGCACGGGGGAATTGACGCTGGCCAACCGGGCGCTTGCGCAGGCCAAGCAGGCCGCCGATGAGGCCAATGCCTCCAAAACGCGGTTTCTGGCGGCCGCCTCGCATGATATCATCCAACCGCTCAACGCGGCCAGATTATACGCCTCCAGCTTGAGCGATGCCGTGCAAGGCACGCAGCAGGCGGATCTGGCAGAAAACGTGGAAACCTCTCTCAATGCGGTCGAAGAGATTTTGAGCGCTTTGATCGAGATTTCCCGGCTCGATGGCGGCCGGCTCAAGGCCGATATGACCAGCTTCGCCTTGGGCGATATTTTCAACCAATTGCGGGTTGAATTCATGCCGATTGCCGCCGCAAAAGGGCTAACCTTGGTGTTCTACCCAACACGTCTGGCGGTCACCAGTGATCGGCGCATGGTGCGGCGGGTGTTGCAAAACCTGATTTCCAACGCGATCAAATACACGCTGGAAGGGCGCGTGGTGGTCGGGGCGTTGCGGCGTGGCGGACACGTGCATCTGGTGATCGGCGATACCGGTATCGGCATTCCACACAGCAAATACCGGGTGGTTTTTGAGGAATTCAAGCGGCTGGAGCAAGGCGCCAGAATTGGGCGCGGCTTGGGGTTGGGGCTCTCGATTGTCGAGCGGATTGTGGAAACCTTGGGAATCTCGCTCAACCTGACCTCGCAGGAGGGGCGCGGCACGCTCTTCCGGCTGGTGCTGCCGCGTGCGGATACGCAGCCGGGCACCGCCAATATCGAAGCCGTGCCTACGCCAGCCCCCTTTTCTCCGCTGGCAGGCCTGCGCTTGCTGGTGATTGACAACGAACCCGCCGTGCTCGACGCCATGCGTGTTTTGCTGCAAGGGTGGGGGTGCCAGATCAGCAGCGGCGGTAATTTAGAGGAAGCCTGGGCAGAACAGGCCAAAGGCGGCCAATTCCCCCAGATTGTCTTGGTGGATTATCACCTTGATATCGGCAACGGGCTCGAAACCATCCGCGATGTGCGGAGCCGAGCAAAGAACGCGGCCCTGCCCGCAGTGTTGATCACGGCAGAACGCTCCCCCGAGGTGCGGGCGCAGGCAGAGGCAGAAGACGTGGTGCTGATCAACAAGCCCGTGCGCCCGCCTGCGCTTCGCGCCCTGTTATCCCAATTGCGGTTGCGGGTTACCTGATTATTTCACTTGGTCCAGATACGCGCCATAGCCTTGCGCCGCCATATCGGCGCGCGCAACAAAGCGCAACGCGGCGGAATTGATACAATAACGCAGCCCACCGCGATCTGCCGGGCCATCTGGAAAGACATGCCCCAAATGGCTATCGGCATGGCGCGAGCGAATTTCGATGCGGATCATGCCATGGCGGGTATCACGGCGTTCAACCATAAAAGCGGGGTCAACCGGGCGCGTGAAACTTGGCCAGCCGCACCCGCTCTCGAATTTATCGGTGGAGACAAACAACGGCTCACCAGAAACAATATCGACATAAATCCCGGCGGCGTGGTTGTGCAGCAAGGCGCCGGAATGCGGCGCCTCGGTGCCGTCTTGCTGGGTGATGCGGAATTGCTCGGCGTTCAAAGCGGCGAGCGCTTCAGGCGTTTTACGATAAGCGGACATGGCGTTCCTTGCGGATAGGGGGCAATCAAAGCTGTGGCCAACAAGCATAACAGAAAACCGCATGCGGCAGTGAACCGCGTTCGCATTTAGGGATGCATGATTTAGAGCGTTTCCAGCGATGGTTGAATCGCCTGAAACGCTCTATCTCTTTGTTTTAAAGCAATTCCGGACGCGAAACCGGTTCCAACGATCGCTGGAATTGCTCTAGCCTGGCTGTATAGTTCCGGCATTTGATGGATGGATACCAAAGGTCCTTGAAAAGGTCTCTTTGGTATTTATCACGAAACGATCGTATTCCTTGATCAAAATAAGATAGTTTCGTTCCCTTCAAGGGCCTTATGCGGCTGCATTCAAGGCCGTTGGTATGAGGCCTTTGAGGGGCTTCCGTCGCGGCGCGAAAGGATCGGCGCGGATGAAGTTGCCGAACCGCTTTTCAAGCTGGCTGTCGTCGTGGTAGCGTTTGACGGCGGCTTCCGTGAATGTCCCACGCTCCGCGCAACCCCTACGCACGCTCCGCGCGATCCCTACGCACGCTCCGCGCAATCCCTACGGGATCCCTCGACAGACCGCCTCTGTCGTGGTGCCGTTCTCACGTAAAATTTGCCCCATAGGACTTCCCGCCATTCGGGTGCGAAATCGCACCATCAAATGCCGGGACTAAACACCTGGCATAAAACGCTTTAAAGCCGCACGCCTTGCGTTGCATAAGCTTGTGCAGAGGTGGTTTCAAAGCCGTTTTTCAACAAAACCGAGGAAATCCCAGCGATCCCGACCATGGCGACAAGGGCCAATACAAATATTTTCATCGCGCGCTCCCTTTAGGGCTGATCTTTAAGGCCGGTCTTTAAGACTGGCCGGGTGTATTCAGATGTTTTTGGCCGATGCATGCCTTTAACATACAGCACCCACGCGGTTATAAGCCGTGCAGGCTGGTGCCCATTGCACCCGCAAACGCAGCATATCGGCGTTTTTAGTGCGTCGGCAAGCAAAATCCGCATCCTGTTCCAAAATATTCGTCCCGTTGGGGTATGTTGCGGAAATTGGCGGCTGCGGATGGGGGCCCAAGATTTATGGACGGCCAAAACTTGCGCGCACAACAAACCGCCGGGAAGGCGCATTCGGCGCGGCCTCGTGATAAATCGGCGCATCCGGGTCAGGGAGTGGCTACCGGCAGGATTTTCTCCGCCTGTGCCAGATCCTCAAAGGTATTGATGTTGAAAAACGGATCATAGGCCCCCATCGGCCATTCCACCGCCGTGCAGCCATGGGGTGCGGTGAAGCGATCGATCTTGCGCTCGCCAGCCAGCAAAGCGGCCCGCAACGGCGCGCGCAAGGCTATTGGCCAGCGCCCGATCACCGGGTGCGTCCACCCCCCGGAGGCCGCGCAAGCCAGCGCAGAGGGGGCAGCCAGCAGGCGCTCGGCCAGATCGGCAGGAAGAAACGGGCAATCGCCCGGCACGCTGATCATATCGCCAGATAAACCCTGCGCCTGCGCCCAATCAAGCCCGGCCAGAATGCCTGCCAACGGCCCCGGATAATCGGGCAGGGCATCGGCCACCACCGGCAAGCCAAACGCGGCAAAGCGCGCAAGATCGCCGTTGGCGCTAAGCAGAATGGGCAAGCCGGGGCGGGCAATTCGAGCCAGAATATGCGCCAGCAACGGCTTGCCCTGCAAGGCGATCAAGGGCTTATCGCCCCCGCCCATGCGCGTGGCCTGCCCCCCGGC
Organism: uncultured Methylobacterium sp.; assembly: GCA_964526275.1. GTDB lineage: Bacteria > Pseudomonadota > Alphaproteobacteria > Rhizobiales > Beijerinckiaceae > Rhabdaerophilum. The sequence goes on from CAZGKS010000074.1 coordinate 5,385, forward strand.
CAGCACCAGAATGGCCGCAGGGCGGGGCGTAACCGCCATGCCTTCGGTGTGCGAAAGCGGTAGAGACGAAGCGGGGGTCATGCGTGTTTTTCTCCTGCAAGGTCGTCTTAAGGCTTGCCGCGCGCAGCGGTATTGCGCGCGCGGCTCGCGCTGTCTTCGTGCCCAAGAACTTCTCCCCCAGAAACTTCTCCCCCAGGAACCTGCCCTCCTGGCGCGGAGGTGCTCCCTTTGCGGCGCAGGCGGGCGGGCTCATCGGGCACATAGGCAAGGTCTTGATCGAAGATCAGGCGGTCTTCGCCCGATAGCACCACAAAGCGCTTGCCGCGCGCCCTTCCGATCAGCGTGAGCCCGGCCTTGCGCGCCAGCTCCACCCCCCAGGCCGTAAAGCCGGAGCGCGAGAGCAAAACCGGAATGCCCATCCGCACGGTTTTGATCACCATTTCAGAGGTCAGCCGCCCGGTTGTATAAAACACTTTATCGGCAGGGGGGAGCCCATGGCGATACATATATCCGGCGATTTTATCGACCGCATTATGCCGCCCGACATCCTCCATATACAGCAGGGGCTTATCAGCCTGCGCCAGCACGCAGCCATGGATAGCCCCGGTCTCCAGATAGAGCGAGGGTGTCTGGTTGATGAGATGGGTAAGGGCATAAAGCCAGGAAGTGCGAAACGGGGTGGCAGGCAGGCGGGCTTGTTCGATCACCTCCATAAGGTCGCCGAACACCGTGCCTTGCGCGCAGCCGGAGGTCTGGATGCGTTTTTTGAGCTTCTCCTCAAATTGGGTCTGATCGCGCGTGCGCACCACCACCACGCCCAATTCGGCGTCATACTCCACCCCCGTAACCTCGCTATGGGCGTTGAGCATGTTCTGGTTGAGCAGATAGCCCAATGCCAGATATTCAGGGTGATCGCCGATGGTCATGAGCGTGACAATCTCGCGCGCATTGAGATAAAGGGTGAGCGCGCGCTCCATGATAACGCGGGTTTCAACAGGCTCCCCCGCCTCGTTGCGGCCTTTAACCTGCACCGAGAGGGCGGGGTCATCTGGGTTGGGGCGCAGCAGATAGGTGGTGAACATCGCGGTATCCGGGTTGGGGCAAAGGCCCTGAACGAGGGGATGATGGGCAGCCGCCCTTGATATCGCTCAAAGATGGCGCATAAGCTTGCGCGCTACAATATAAATCCGCTTGCCAGAATTTGTGCGCTGCGGCATGACGCATGCATCGCGCATGGATCATGATGTTTGTATCGTAACCCTTGTGTATCGTAACCCTTGCTCCCATGCAGGAGGCTGACATGCCGCACCCCCAGAGCTGTGAACAAATTGAAACCGATTGCCTGATCATCGGCGCAGGGCCGGTAGGGCTGTTTGCGGTGTTCGAGCTTGGGTTGCTCGATGTCAAGGCGCATGTGATCGATATTCTGGGCAAACCGGGTGGGCAATGCGCCGAGCTTTACCCCGAAAAGCCGATTTATGACATTCCCGGCTTTCCGGTGATCACGGGGCAAGGGCTGGTGGATAATCTGATGGCGCAGATCGCGCCCTTCGCGCCGGTTTTCCACTATGGCGAGATGGTGAGCGCGCTGGAGAGCACCGGCACGCCCGAAGCACCGCGCTTTGCTATCACCACCGATGCCGGTACGCGCTTTGTTGCCAAAACCGTATTGATCGCCGCCGGGGGCGGCTCGTTCATGCCCAAAAAGCCGCCTTTGGAGGGGCTTGAGGCATATGAGGGGCATTCGGTCTTCTATGCCGTGCGCAAAATGGAGCAATTTGCGGGCAAGGACGTGTTGATTGTCGGCGGGGGCGATTCCGCGCTCGATTGGGCGCTCAGCCTGCAGCCGGTCGCGCGGCGGGTGAGCGTGATGCATCGACGCGATGATTTCCGCGCCGCGCCCCATTCGATTGAAAAAATGCGGGCGCTGGTCGCTGCCGGGGCGATGGATCTCAAAATCGGCCAGATGCAGGCTTTGCACGGCACCGCGCCGGAGCTTGAAAGCGTAACCTGCACAGACAGCGCGGGCACCCCTTTCGAGGTGAAGGCCAACCGCTTGCTGCCATTTTTCGGCCTGACCATGAAACTGGGCCCGATTGCCGGTTGGGGCCTCAATTTGCACGAAAACCTGATCCCGGTCGATACCGGGAAATTTGAAACCTCGACCCCCGGCATTTTTGCGATCGGCGATATCAATACCTATCCGGGCAAGCTCAAGCTGATTTTATCGGGCTTTCATGAAGCCGCGCTTGCCGCGCAAAAGGTGCAACGCTACGTATTTCCAGAAAAACGCGTGGTGTTTCAATATACTACTTCCTCCACCAGCTTGCAGCGCAAGCTGGGGGTGTGAGGGGCCGGCAAGGCGGGCGGTGCGCTCGGCGCTAGAGCGTTTCCAGCGATGGTTGAATCGCCGAAAACGCTCTATCTCTTTGTTTTAACGCAATTCTTGACGCGAAACCAGTTCCCGCTTTCGCTGGAATTGCTCTAGCGCAGACGTGTTTTGATGGAAACACATCTTGCTCTTATCTATTTGTAGAAGAAAGCGTCTTTTGTTCTTGATTAACCCATCAAAATCAAAGACGCTCTATGACGTGTCCCAAAACCAACAAACAACACTGCCAGTCCAAGAATAACCTGTTGAGGCGAGCCAGTCAGGCTGACTTTTTTTGGACACAATCATCAAAAGCAAAAACGCGTTCTTCAACATCGAGATAAGAGCATGTTATGTTTTCGTCAAAACACACCATGCCCTAACCACCCACTTGCCCTAACCCACCGCTTGGGCGACAGGGGCGCCGGTTCGCTCTTCCTTGCGTACGCGCTTGCGGAACAAGAACGCGTATAAAGCGGGCAAAAAGGGAAGCAGGATATCATGATCAACGACGCAGTTCGGGAAGACATCCGCAATTCGGTTTTGTGCTGGCTCGCAACCGTGGATGAGCACGGTCAACCGAATGTCAGCCCCAAGGAGATCTTCACCGATTATGGCGAGGATGCCCTCTTGATTGCCGATATCGCCTCGCCTGCGAGCGTGCGCAACATCGCCCGCCAGCCTATCGTCTGCGTCAGCTTTGTTGACGTTTTTCGCCAACGCGGGTTCAAACTTGTTGGGCGCGCACGGCTGATTGTGCCAGAGCATCCTGACTTCACCGTCATGGGCGCGCGTCTGCAGGCGATGGCCGGGTCAGACTTTCCGGTGCGCCAGGCGATACACATCACGGTGACGCGGGTCTCGCGTATCTTTGCGCCGAGCTATACTTTCTTCCCCGAGCGCAGTGTCGATGAGCAGCAGGCACGCGCTTACGCGACGTATGGGGTTCGGCCCGTCTGACTTCACACCCTTGATGGCAGTTCCGCCTGCACCGCGCAGGGTTTTTTAGTAAAATGTTTTGCGGGCCTTTACCGGCGCGGAACATGCCAGGCTTGGGTTTGCCTTGCCGCTCCGCTCTGGCCAGCTCTGGTTAAACATCCGGAGGATCAACCGGCAATCGCTTGATCACCGCACGCCCCACCCACTTGCCCTAACCCACCGCTTGCGCCATCGGGGCGCCGGTGCACTCTTCTTCCTGCACCCGCTTGCGGAACCAGAACGCGTATAAAGCAGGCAAAAAG
>CAZGKS010000075.1:0-8964 GCA_964526275.1 uncultured Methylobacterium sp.
AGCCCGGTTAGCGCACTAGTCTGGGGGACTAGGGGTCGTGGGTTCGAATCCCGCCACTCCGACCATTTCAGTTTTTCATCGCTGAACATATTACTACACAACTATCTGAAATCGCTTCATAAAAATCAAGTTTGGTCACCCCTTCCAGAACATAGCTGCACATTGCCATGCATGAGTTTTGGGGGCATATTTGGGGCATCAAAAATGCCCCTTGAAAAAGTGCCCCCAGATGCCCCTATCCGATACAACGGTTCGCCAAGCCAAGCCCCGCGATAAAATCTACCGCCTCACCGATAGCGGCGGCCTCTATCTTGAGGTTGCTCCGAACGGGTCGCGATACTGGCGGTTCAAATATCGCTTTGAAGGCAAGGAAAAACGCCTCGCGCTCGGCGTGTATCCAACCGTGACCTTGGCACGGGCGCGGGAAGATGCGCTGGCAGCCAAACGGAAGCTGCACGACGGCATTGACCCACAGGAGGAGAAAAAAGAACGCAAACGCATCGAAAAAATCGCGGGCGGAGGCTCGTTTGAGGAGATCGCCCGCGAATGGCACAAAGTGATGAAATCCAAATGGACGGCTCACCATTCGAGGAATACGATCGAAAGCCTTGAAAAGGAAATCTTTCCGATCTTTGGGCAACGCCCGCTCGCGCAACTCAAAGCCCCCGAAATCCTCGAAGCGATCCGCCGAATAGAGAAGCGTGGTGCCATCGATATTGCCCAACGCGTGCGCCAGCGGGTCTCGGCGGTTTTTGCCTTCGCGATCGGCTGCGGACTGGCCGAATATAACCCGGTCAGCGCGATGAAGGGCATCTTTCTCACACGGCGGAAACAGCCGCGCGCCATGCTGCCGCCTGCTGAACTGCCGCAATTTCTGGTGGCCCTCCGGGGGCATCGCGGAGATAAGATGGTGGAGCTTGGGCTTCGCTTGATCATCCTCACCATGGTTCGCACAACTGAATTGCGGGGTGCGCCTTGGTCGGAATTTGATTTTGCGCGTAAGGTGTGGTCGATACCGGCGGAGCGGATGAAAATGCGCGCTCCGCATGTGGTTCCCCTTTCGCGCCAGACGCTTGAAACCCTCGAAGAACTGAAAACGATTTCCGGTTCCCACAAACTTTTGTTGCCGGGGCGGTCGGAGCGTGACAAGCCGATCAGCGAAAACACCCTGCTCTATGCGTTGTATCGGCTGGGTTATCACAAACGCGCCACCACGCATGGTTTCCGGGCCTTGGCATCAACACTTCTGAACGAATGCGGGCTTTGGAGAAGCGATGCGATCGAGCGGCAACTGGCGCATCAGGAGCAGAATGCTGTGAGGGCCGCCTATCATCGCGCGGAATATCTCGAAGAACGCACTCGAATGATGCAATATTGGGCCGATTTTCTGGATGCGGAAGAAGCGCGTGGTCGCAAAGGTTGATAAAAAACCCACCCGTTTCGGGGTGGGTTTTGGTGTTGGCAGTTTGGCTTTGATCTTGCGATCAAGCCCAAAAGCGCATTATTTCACAAAGCGCTAGGTGAGGACCACGCATCGGGTTGGGGCGAGGCGGGCAAGGCGGAGGATGGCCTGATCGACGAGCGCGGGGTGTGCGCCCGATTTGTCGGACGGCGCGGCGAGGACCAGAAAGGTGCCCGCAAAGCCGTGTTCGTTGATCAGAGCGATGAGCATTTGTTCCTGCACGGCGGAGATTTCGCCTGAGAGAATCGCCAGCGGGAAATGGTCCTCCCCCAAGCTTTGGGCGGCGTAGGCGGCCTCAATCAGGTCGAAGGTGATGACCACGACCGCGATTTCGGCCATTCGCTCAACCAAAACGGAGTAGCCGATCAGCTCAAGCGCAGGGTCGAAATCCTTCGGCAGTAGCCACAACGGGCCTTCCGCGTTTTTATCGAGCTTGAAGCCAGTATAGGCAACCAGCGCGCCGCTCGCATTGTGGAGCGGAAACGCCAGCCTTCCCCGCATCATGCCCTTGTGGCTCACGCCGATCCCGAACGTGGCAACCGTTTCGGGTTCCAGCCCCAGAGCGGTGATCGCCTCGTGCTCGGGGTCGAGATCGATCGGTTTGAAGCCGCGCTCGGCAAAGGTTGCGTTGCGTTTTTCGCCCCGAACCTCCCCTTCTGGTGCCGTGGCCGGTGCTGTTTTTCGCTGGCTGACCTGCACCGCCGCCTCAGACGATTGCAGCAGGGAAGCGAGCAGAAGCCCGGCATCCCGAATCGTTCCGCCCGCCTTGAAGCGGATAAAATCAAGCATATTGCCGCCGCGAACGGGCTGACCGGTCTCCTCGTTGACGGGAAGACACCGGCACGCCCGGTCATGGTTGAACCACGCCCGACCATCGGCGGTGATCTTGAACGATCGCCCGGCTGGTCGCTCGCAGCGAAACGGGCACGGCCCGCGCAGCGAGCCATCCGGCTCCTTGGTGAAGCGGTCCTGCACATTAAAATGCGCGAGGATTTTGCGGGTCACTTCCGGCGTGATCGCCTTTTTGAGGTCGTCAAAGCTGATGTTGCGCGTGTTTGTCATGCGGTATCTCCTGTTGTGAATGAACAAACCGCGCCTGATTATATCATGATTTCAATGTGTTGATGGGATGCGGGCATCTCTGCTCCCCCGCCCCAAGCCGGATCGGCTCTCCCCGCCCGTTGATAAATTCGATCTCAAACGGGTCATGGGCCGCAAAATCCTCCTCGGTGCCCAGCAGGAACAGGCCCGCGCCCTTGCCGCCGGTTTCGGTTTCGATCGCGCGGCGGAAGTTTTCCAGCCGCTCGCGGTTGGGCAACACGAACAGCACGCGAAAGGCGGAAATTCCAAACCGCTGCTGCGGAATTCGCGCTTGGTTCGAAGCGAGATAGGCGCGCACCTTTTGCAGAAGCGAGGTCTGGCGCGGGCCGGTTCGGGTGATCGGCATGGTGCCGGTATCGGCTTCAAGGAAAAAGTAGCGCGTGGTGCCATCCCGATCGATCAGTCCGAAGGTGTGATCGGGCACGACGCCCAGCACCTCACGGCCGCCATCCAGCGTGACCTGCCAGCGAAGGGGCTTGTTCAGCGAAATCCGCGCCTGTGGAATAAACCGCGCCTCGCCCATGCGCTCGAACGCGCAAACTATGCGCGCAACGGAAAGGCAATGCTGGATATAGGGCCGCCCGGCGGTTTTGTTGCGGTTGGTGAGGCCGATCACGCAGCTTTCACCCAAACCATAGGCATTCAGCGCCTTCGCGCCCTTGCTCGCCAGCGCGTAGATGAACGGATCGTTGGTGGCGGGCTGGTAGAGTTTGATCTGCACCTTCGGGCGGTCGATATAGCCGCCATGGAACAGCAACTGCAATCGGCGGCGGATTTTGGCCGCGCTGCCGGAATTGAGCGCGCAGATGAGATCGGAAGTCAAAAACCGATACCGCGCCAAGGCGTTCAGGATCGCAACATCTCGCGCGGTCAGCAGCAGTGGTCTTGCGGGCGCAACGCGACGGAATTTGGGTTTTCGGTTGGATTTGGTTTGGCTCATATAAATATTGGGCGATTATTGCCCTTTTGTGGGTGAAATTTTGATTTTGGCCACAATTCCCGCTCCACGATGCGGATGATCTTCTCGCGCGGGTTGGCAAAGCGGTGGCGCGATTGCGCGCGGATCATCTCCGCCCGGCCCGTTCGCCATTGCCGGTGGGCTTTTGTGTCGATCGGCGCGAACAGGTGGATCGGCGTGGCCTCGCACCCGCTGGCCTTGAACAGGCCGGTAAACGGCGTCAATTCCTCAGCATAGACCGGCGGAAAAGGCGCGATATCGAGCTTCAACCGCTCGGCATCCTCCGACCCCACCCCCAGAATGATCCGCGTTGCGACATTGCCGAACACGGCTTGGCGCACTTTTTCCGAAAGCTGGCCGGTGAATTGATGCGCCAGAACCAGCCCGAGTTTATATTTGCGCACCTCGGACAGCATCGCGGCAAAGCTTGCGGTCGAAAAGTTATGGAATTCATCGACATAGAGGAAGAACGGTACGCGCTCGTCCTGCACTTGGCTCGCCCGCGCCATGGCCGCCGCGCCGATCGCGGAAACAAGGAGCGAACCGAACAGGTTGGCGCCTTCCTCCCCGATCAAGCCCTTACCCAGATTGACGAGCAGGATGCGGCGGTTGTCCATCATGAACGGCAAATCAATGCTGGATTTGCGGCGGCTGATGACGTTGCGGATCGCCTCATGCGTTAAAAGCTGGCCGATCTTGTTCTGCACCGGCGAGATCACCTCGGCGCGCTGGCGTGGATCGAGCGCAGCGAATTCGACCTCGAAATAATGCCTCACTTTTGGATCGCGGATCCGCGCACAGATTTCCGCCCGAAAATCCTCATCGGTCAGCACTTTTGGCAGCGAAAGCAGCGTCTCCCCCGCCTCGATCAGCGCGTGCAGCGCGTTGACGAGCAGATATTCCATGCGCGGCCCCCAGCTCTCGAACCAGATGTGCTTGCAGGCCGAAAGGATATGCCCGGCCTGCGTTGCAACCGGCAGCGCGCTTTGTAGTTCGAGCGGGTTCCACGCGAGCGGATGCGTAAAATCAGCAAGGTTGAGGTAAACCACATCGCGCGTGCGGCCGCGGGGAATGTGGTGGAGCAGTTCCTCAACCAGATCGCCGTGCGGGTCGATCACGGCGAGCCCGTGGCCTGAGAGAATATCCTGCACGGCCAGATTGAACAGCAGCGTCGATTTGCCGGTGCCGGATTTGCCGATCGCGTAAAGGTGTTTGAGGCGCTCGGAAAGCGGCAGGTGGATTTCGCCCGCGCCGTAAAGCCCGGTCTTGGTGCCGATAAGCGTTTGAAAGGATTGAGTTGAAAAGGACATACCCCGATTGCCGCCACGAGTTCACAAGCCAGAAACACCCGGTGCTGTATTTGGGCTTGGCCGGATAGTCGTGGCGGGGATCGAGGGGCATCCCCTCGACCGTGCGAGTTTAACACGAAGCGGGCCAAGTATGCGTTGCGGGCGGTTGAAAACTTCGGCGGAAAGATTCGCGCTTAAAAGGCCCGTGGTGCGATCAAATTCACAGCGGATGATATTGGATGGGTCTTTCAGCGCAAAGTCTCGGAAAAAGGGCAAATTTGCCCCCTCAGTGGCCTGTGTTGGAGCCGATGAGGCGGGGTCGGATGCGGTTTTTGCTGTTAACGCCCATTGCATCCGTTCCCCCGGCTGTTCGTCTGGCCCTTTAAAGGGCCGACCAAATTGCCCGAAGGGTCGAAGGCGGCTGCCATCCCCTTCCGGGGTGTCATGCCGGTTGCGCCATGGGCCGAAGTGCATTCTTGCACGAAGCGCCGGGGAATTTGGTCGGGCGTTTAAGCCAGACGAACAGCCGGGGCATTTGTTTTGATCCACCGAGGTTTTATATCCTCGGGCATAAGGATATTGGCGGCGTTCCATGATCATCCATGGCAACGTCCCCTGCTTATGTGCTTATGTTGTGGTTGTTTTGTTTATCCAAACACACGCTTTATGTGAGAATAACAAGAAAAGAATATAGAGACAAAATTTTGATTTTCTAAATCCCCTGCTTGTATCAGGCTTTTTGTATTGTTGAGCGTGTAAAAATTCGGGTCAAACCCCACACTTTCTCGGATCAGACCCCACAGAAGCTCGGGTCAGACCCCACAGATGATCACCTGTTCTCGGGTCAAAACCCATAGATATTCTCGCCGCTCTGGCGGTGGTGTCGAACATTCGACATTATTCCTGTTGCAGCTTGGTCCAAGTTTCAAAATCGGGAAACGGGGATTGATCCAGCACGGCGCGCTCGATCTGGTTCTTGACCATCTGGGCAAAGCTGCGCCCCTTGCCGTAAGTTGCCAGAATATGCGCTTCGGCTTGTGCGTGCATTTGTTCGCGCTCGGCTTCGCTGCATCCGGCAAGCTGAGTTTCGATATGCGCAGCCAGTTGCTCGTCATAAGCGCGTTGCAAGTGGATGCTGGCGCTCTTGCGGTGTTGCGCGGCGTCAAGCGCGTTTTGCTGATCGCGCCGCTTTTGTGCGGCCTGCCAATCGGGGAGGTAAACCTTGAGGCCCCGAAAACTCATCATGTTGTAATGGCTGGCCCGCGCCCGCTCGATGCTGTGGGTGACGAACGCCTTCGCCTCCGAAGCCCCAAGCGCGCCGATCAATTCTTCGGCATAGGTGATGTCGCCCTTGGCGAGCGATGTTTCAGGCAGATCACCGCCCTTGGTTGTTTTATAAAAAGCCTGCACCAGAGCGATAGGCTCCGCCATACCTTGAACCAGAAGCGGGGATTCGGCTTGCTTGCTGAATTTGAGACGATAAAAAGCCTCGAAATCGGCAAAAAATCCTTTACCCGGCGCAAATTTCAGCTTGAAGCCTTCGCCCTTGGCAAGAGGCTCGATCGTGTAGTTTAAAATGAAGCCCTTCTCGATCAGCGGCGCAAGATGCGGGCGCAATTGCTTTTCGATATCAGAAGGGTAGCGGTAGCATTGCAGCCCGCCCAACCATTCACTGCATATGGCCGTATAAGCTTTCTCAAACGCGAGCGCATGAGGTTTCTGGCCGTTCATATCGTAGAGGTTGGAAAAATGCAGATAAAGGCGCTTGTAAAGCGCGGCCTGTAGCGGTTCGAGGATTTCGAGCATCGGCCAGTTGAAGATCGCGATCTGTCCTTGCGCGATGTTGCGCGCAACCGCCGGGTGCAGCTCGATCGCGATCGCATCCAGCAGGCCCTGACGGCGCAAGGCGTGCTCGTCCTTTTCCCAGATCGAACAGACCTGCACCAGCAGGTTGAAGCGGTTCTCGAAAACCTGCGCCTTGCCGGTTTGGCCGCCTAAGGTGATGTGCGTATCCTGCAACTGGTACAGCGCGTGCAAAATTTCCTGCGCGTCGCGCCCACCGAAACTCTTGCGCCCAACCAGCCGCCCCAACTCGCGCCGCGTGAACGCAACGCTGGCCGGGTAGGGCCGCCCGCACACCGTAATCTGGCGGAAAATCGCCTGCAACAGGCGATAGGCGAGCACGCTGGGCTGGCCGCGTCTGCCGGTTTCGATTGTGATGTTGCCGCCCTTGCCATCCTCGAACGACAGGCTGGCGTGGATGCGTTTGGCCGCCTCACGCCCGTTGAAGCAGAAATACCGCCCCTCAAGACGCACCACATTCACATCCTCCATCAGGAGGCGTTTCGATTTGGGGATCGGGGCGTTTTGCTCCGGCGCTTCAATTAGGTTAGTTGTTTGCATAAAAGGGGATGGAATGTCGAACGTCCGACATCAATCAAAATCAATGAGTTAAGGGTTTTGCGATTCATCACCGCCCGGCCATTGGCCCTCCGGCCAATTCCGCGCGGCATGAACCACGCGCAAAACGGCAAGATGCGTTTGATCCGGCAGTTCATAGGCAATCACGAGCGAGGTTTTGGGGACAAATTTCTCGTAAGTCCCGAAAACGCGCCCCGGCCTGCCGATCGGCATTCGCGCCAGCGCTTCAACCGCCTCGACCACCCGGCGTTTGACGTTGCGCGCCGCATCCGGGCTGTCCTTTGCAAGATATGTCAATTGCTCGGCAAATTCGGCGCGGGCGATCGGTGCCCAGAGGACGTGCCGGATCATAGGGAAGTCTTGTCGGCCTTATCCTGTATTTGCGCGGTCTGATCGATCAGCGCGTCCATTTCCGCCATCACGACCGAATGGGTGATGCCCAAACCTTCCTTGATCTCGGCTTGGGCGGCTTTGAGCCCGTTGATAAAAACCTCTTCGCTTTCAACAAACCGCATAACCGCCTCGCTCGCAAGGAATGATTTCGAGCGGCGGGTCGCCATTGAGATGCCCTCAAGGCGGCGCTTGAGTTCGCTCGAAATCCGCAAGGTCATGGTCGTGTCGGTCATGGTGTGTCCGTAATCTATTTTCATATGTGCACATTGTAGCACATGCGATCAACCACGCAAAGACACGCATCGGGCACAATGTGGAAAACAACACTATTGATTTAAAATCAATGCTATAATCACTCTATTCGCTTCATGACCAAAATCATTGCCTTTGCCAATCAGAAAGGGGGAGTCGCTAAAACAACCTCAACGCTCAATGTCGCCTACGCCTTGGCGGGGTTCGGCTTGCGCGTTCTGGTGATCGATTCCGATCCGCAAGCCTCGTTGTGCCTTGCCGCTGGAATTTCGCAGCAGGAGATTATCGCGTTCGAGCGCGCGGGCCGCACGCTCTATCACGGGCTTGTGGATCACCTTCCAGCCGAAACCTTGATCCACCGCTCCGGCCCATTCGATCTCATCCCGGCTTCGGCGCGGCTTTCAAAAATCGAGCAGAAAATCGTCAGCCCGCACGGCACCTCGTTTGAACTGCGCAACCTGATCGCGCCAATCGTGGCGAATTACGATGCGATCCTGATCGATTGCCCGCCAACCGATGGATTCTGCACCGTCAACGCGCTCACCGCCGCGCATCTGGTCGTGATCCCGTGCAAGACCGATTATCTCTCGGTGATGGGCATCCCGCTCATCATGGATACCGTGCGCGAAACGCAGGCCAAATCGAACCCGGCGCTCAAGGTGCTGTGCATCCTGCCGACCCTGTTCCAAGCGAACGCGAACCACGATCGCATCCTGCTCGAAAATTTGCGCGAACTGACCGCTGGCTATGGAATTGCGGTCTGGGAGCCGATCCATGCCTCCACCAAGTTCAAGGAAGCCAATGCAAGCGGTTTTTCCATTGTATCAGAAAGCCCGAACACCCCCGGCGTGCAGAATTATATCGCGCTCGCCAAAGCTATAATTGCCTATGGAACCGAATAAACCAACCAAACCAAACTATCTTGCCAATGTATCCTTCGGCGCGCGCGAACATATTCCCTATGTGATCGAAATCCCGCTTGAGAACATTACGCCAGACCCGAACCAGCCTCGCAAGTTCTTTGACGAAGAAGAACTTGCACTGCTCGCTCAATCGATCAAGGAAAAAGGGCTTATCAACCCGATCCT
>CAZGKS010000076.1:0-8713 GCA_964526275.1 uncultured Methylobacterium sp.
AGGAATCCACTTAGGAAACGCCCCGAAACAGTGCAAACAAACCGAGCCAGCTCTGATATCTGTGACGTTATCGCTAGGGTCAGGTAGTTAGTTGGCTCCCTGCCACTGATCGTGTATTGACAGCAATGGTTGCGAACAAGCAGTCTTCTCTGCGCAGCCAGCTTGAGTTAAGAAAGCATATTTGTACATCGATAGGTTGATGTGCGAACCTGCTCTCACAAGGTTCAGCCTGAAAAAAGTGACATATTCCGATTTCGCGGCCGAGAATTGCCTGCAATTTTGGGAGCCGAAGCGGCCGATTTTTCCGCTTTGTGAGAACGGAATTTCGAGGCGATCACTGCTAAGTCACGGACACTTCGCGGTTATATACTTCTGTTAAGCCACTGATATAATTATATAAAATTAATGGTGCCGCAAGAGGGATTCGAACCCCCGACCCCCTCATTACGAATGAGGTGCTCTACCAGCTGAGCTATTGCGGCGATAGTATCTACCCGGTGCGATAACACAGCACCGCGGTGCTTCTAGAACACCCCTATGCTTGTTGCAAAGATTTTTTACGTTTGTGTTAATTTTCCTGCGTTCAAGGTTATTCGGGTGCGGGCAGCACGGCGCTGGGGCGCTACCTTATGCCAAGGGCCTTGGATGCTGACGCACAAGGCCCTTGAAGGGAACGAAACGATCTTATTTTTATCCAAGGATACGATAGAGCAATTCCAGCGAAGATTGAATCGCCTGAAACGCTTTATCTCTTTGTTTTAACGCAATTCCGGACACGAAACCGGTTCCAGCGATCGCTGGAATTGCTCTAGTTTCGTGGCGAATACCAAAGCGTTCTTTTTAAGGACCTTTGGTATTAACTCCGCAAAACGCCATCGAAATGCAGCGCATGCAGACAGAGCGTGCGGGCGGCGCGCCTGTTGGCACAACAGGCCCCAGAGCGTGCGGTGTTGCCATCAAAACACGTTATGCTTTAGGGTGCAAGATTGCCGCGGATTTGGTGAAGGGCATCGATTTGCGCCAGAATATCGGGCGAGAGCGCCACATATTCGGAGGCAACCGCCAGTTCCAGCTGCGCCATGGTCGTGGCCCCAATGATATTGCTGGTTACGAACGGTTTTGAATTGACAAACGCATTGGCCAGGCTGGCCGGATCCAGCCCGGCCTCCTGCGCGAGCGCCAGGTAATCCGCAATCGCGGCTTCGGTGCCGGGGCGTTCGTAGCGTTGTCCACGGTTGAACAGGGTGGTGCGGGCCCCAGCGGGGCGGGCCCCGTTTTGGTATTTGCCGGTCAGATACCCTTGCGCGAGCGGCGAATAGGCGAGCAGGCCCACCCCTTCGCGCAGCCAGATTTCGGCCAAAGCGGTCTCATAGGTGCGGTTGATGAGGTTATAGGCGTTCTGGATGCTCACGATACGGGGCAGGGCGCGTTGGTCCGAAGCGGCAAGGTAGCGCATGGTTCCCCACGAGCTCTCATTGGACAGGCCCAGGGCGCGGATTTTGCCCGCTTTGACGAAATCTGCCAGAATATCCAGCGTTTCCTCAATTGTGGTTTCATCGCGCGCGGGGGCAAAATCCTGCGCGTTGAAGCGCGTCGGGTTTGCGCCGAACGGGGCCGGGCGGTCTGGCCAATGGATCTGATACAGATCGATATAATCGGTTTGCAGGCGCCGCAGCGAAGCTTCCAGAGCCTCGGTCATTTGCGCGCGGGTGAGGCGGGTGGGGGCCTTGTTTTCCCGAAACCAGGACCATTCCGAGCGGCCAACCACTTTGGTCGCCAGCACGATTTTATCGCGTGTGCCGCGGGCCTTGAACCAGGTGCCAAGGATGGTTTCGGTGGAGCCTTGTGTTTCCGCTTTTGGCGGTATGGCATAAAGCTCTGCGGTATCGAAGAAATTGATCCCATGCGCCAGCGCGTAATCCATCTGGGCGTGGCCTTCGGCCTCGGTGTTTTGCTGCCCATAGGTCATGGTGCCAAGGCAAATTGCGGAAACCGATAGATCGGTGCGGCCAAGTTTATGATAACGCATCAGGAAAAACTCTTCTGGGGAGGGGAATTCTCGCTCGACGAATCGAGCAGGTGATCGCGCGCCTCGTCTTCATCAGGGTCGGTGGCGGGCAGGGCGTAAAGGCCTTTGAACCAACGCGACAGATCAAGATCGGCGCAATGCTTCGAGCAAAACGGGCGATAGGTTTTGAGCTGCACCTTGCCGCAAAGCGGGCATAACGGCAAACGCGCGGGGGGGAGATCGGCCATCGTTTCTGGGTTCCCATAGCGTTTTTGTTTTCGATGGAACATCGAAAGCAAAAGACGCGTTCTTTAACAACCATAGCGTTTTTGTTTTCGATGGAACATCGAAAGCAAAAGACGCGTTCTTTAACAACCATAGCGTTTTTGTTTTCGATGGAACATCGAAAGCAAAAGACGCGTTTTTCGACAAAGAGATAAGAGACGGGTATGTTTCTCTCAAAACCTTTCATACTCCAGGAGCGTGTCCCGCGTTTTTGCTAGCATGGGGCGTTTGGCAACACAACCTGGCACGTACGGCGGATGCCAGCCGCGCAACCTGAACAGGAGACAACAAACCATTCAGAGAGCGTGCACACGCTGTGTTATAGTTTCTGAACTATGAACCGCCTCTCAAACGCTTTTGGCGATATACAGGAGAAAACCATGTCGGGCACTACACCCCTTACCGGCTCTGCCGGGCTCAGCAAGAAAATGGCAACCTTGGCGTTGGTTGGTCTGACATTGGCAGCCGGGATGACCGCGCATAGCGATACTGCGCAAGCGCGCAAGGGTCGCAAGGGCGCGTTTGCCGCCGGTGTCTTGGGAGCTTTGGCCGTGGGCGCGATCGCGGTGGGGGCCGCGCATGCTTCGCCGCAACGCGTTTATTCCGGCCCGGCTTATGATCCTGGCTATGGGAGCTATGTCGCCCAGCCGGTATATTATCGCCAGCCTGTTGTGCAGTATGAAGACCCCGAAGATTACGTGGAAACGGTTGCCCATCATCGGCGGTATCGCGCGCATCGGCATGGTTATGGTTATTATTATGCGCCGCGGCGGCCTGTTTGCCGGATTGTCCACCGCCGGGTCTTTGATCCCTATTACGGGGTTATTGTCCGCCCGGTGCGCGTGTGTCGCTAGAGCCATTCCAGCGATCGCTGGAACCGGTTTTGCGTCCGGAATTGCGTTAAAACAAAGAGCTAGAGCGTTTTCGGCGATTCAACCATCGCTGGAAACGCCCTAGAGCATTTTCGCTTTTGATGGCATCAAAATCCTGCTCTGTTTCTTTGTTTAAGAACGCGTCTTTTGTTTTCGATGGTTCCATCAAAAACAAAAACGCTATAGCCTCAGCCTGAACGCCGCAAGAGCGCCTTGCTTGGCGCTTCGGTCGCGGTATGGAGAGTATCTTTTGGAAAGGCCTCTGGTGAAAGCCGGGGGCCTTTCTGCTGTTCTGAAAATGCTCTACAAGGGCGGGGCACAGCGCTCGTAAGCCGAGAGCGATGAACAAGAGATCATAGGGGGTGAAGACGCAAATGGGGGCAGACCAATCGGCAAAAGGGGCAAAAGCGGCGGCGGTTGAGGGGGTGAGCGCGCAGGCGATTCGCCGCACGGAGGCCTTGCTGTTTGCGGCGGCAACCCCGCTGTTGCCCGCTGAAATCGCGCGTGTTTTGCCTGGTTCAACCCCGGATATCCCCAACCGGGAAGGCGCAAAGCAGGTTGAAGCCGTATTGCACGCCGTGCAGGCGCTTTATGCCCCGCGCGGCGTTAATCTGGTGGAAACCGATGGCCGCTGGCAGTTCCGTACCGCACCCGATATGGCGGAATTTGTCCGCCCGGCGGATCATGTCTCGCGCAAGCTCACCCGCGCAGCCTATGAGGTGTTGGCGATTGTGGCGTATCATCAGCCGGTTACACGGGCCGAGATTGAAGCTATCCGGGGGGTTTCGATCAGCCATGGCGTGCTCGAAACGCTGATCGATGCCGGGTTTGTCCGCCCGCGCGGCAGGCGGCGCAGCCCCGGAAAGCCGCTGCTTTTGGGGACAACCAACGAGTTTCTGGTGCGGTTCGGGTTGGCAAGCTTGCAGGATCTGCCCGCCCTTGGCGAGATTTTGGCGCTTACGGGCAACGAGGGCATGGCCGTGCCGCTTGCTGAATTTGGGGGGCTGCTGGGGGTTCCCTTTGCTGGCGAGAGCGAAATTCCGCTGGAGGAAGATGTGTTCGAGCAGATGCAGAGTGAACGGCTGGAACGCGAGGCAGAGCACGCTCCTCTGGCGGAAGAGGGGGAGGAGACAGGTTTTGTCGCTCATGCCGCTGTTGCCGGGCAGGTTGCACAGGCTTTGCGCGCGGCAGACAGGCGGCCGAAAGAAGGGCAAAGCCATGCCGATGCAACGCAAGCCGGGGGGCCCCATGAAGCGTGAGCGCTTGCAGCCTGGCGAGCGTTCCGCCGCCCAGAATTTTGTCGCCCAGAGTCTCGCCAGCCAAAGCCCGCAATTGCGGCGCCTGCGCGCCTCTGCGGTTATTCCCGCCAATTTGCGCTTTGAGGCGATCACCCGCCGCTTTGGCACCAAGAATGCGTTGGAAGATTTTTCGTTCACGGCCAAAAGCGGCGAGGTGATCGGGTTATTAGGGCCTTCAGGGTGCGGAAAATCAACCTTGCTGCGGCTGGCGGCCGGGATTGATTGCCCGGATAAAGGCGCAATTTTTCTTGATGATACTGAAATTTCCGGTCCGAACGTCTATGTGCCGCCAGAACGCCGTGGTATTGGGCTGGTGTTTCAAGATTACGCGCTGTTTCCGCATCTCGATGCGCTCCATAATGTCATGTTTGGCCTCAAGGGCCTGCCAAGACGCGAGGCGATGGCCATTGCCGATGCGGCCCTGTCGCGCGTGGGGCTGGATACGCGCATGCGCGCCATGCCGCATGAATTATCGGGCGGCGAACAGCAACGCGTCGCGTTGGCCCGCGCCCTGGTGCCGCGCCCGCAAGTCTTGCTGATGGACGAGCCGTTTTCCAATCTCGACCGGCGGATGCGCGATTTTGTCCGCGAGGAAACGCTCGCTTTGCTGCGTGAAACCGGCGCTACCGCCTTGATTGTCACGCATGACCCGGAAGAGGCGATGCGTCTGGCCGACCGTATCGTGCTGATGCGGGCCGGCAGGCTGGTGCAGGCGGGGACGAGCGAGGAACTCTATGCGCGGCCCGTTGATCTTGATACAGCGCGCTTTTTTTGTGATTTCAACGAGATGACAGGCGTGGTTTTGAATGGGCAGGTCGCAACCGAGCTGGGCGCGCTGCCCGTTGCAGGGCATGGCGAAGGCGCGCGCGTGATCATCGCGGTGCGGCCACAAGCTTTTTGTCTGGTCGATCCGCCGCCAATAGGCAAGCAAGCGGTTGCAGAGCAAGGGGAAATTACGGTTCGTGTCGTTGATCGCCGCTTTGTGGGGGAGGCGGTCATGCTGCAATTGGCCGTACAGGGTTCCGAACGGTTGTTTCAGGCCCGCATGCCGCAAGCGCTCTGGTCGCAGGCGGGCAGTGGGCAGCACGGGCAGGACGGGATTTACCGAATGCGGATCCGCATGGAGGATGTGCTGGCTTTTGCGCGGGAATGAGGCCAGAAGAAGGGTCTGGGCCGTATCCAAAACATGCCCGGACAGGAAAATACAGGCAAGGTGCAAAATCCGGTTTCAATTGCAGGCGGTTTTGCTTTAGGGTCGCGCCAGAAGACGCAGGCAACAAAAACGGTTTAAGGGAGACTATCCATGGGAACATTAAGCTGGATGCATTGGCTGATCGTGGCCTTGGTCGTGCTGGTTTTTTTCGGGCGCGGTAAAATCCCTGAATTGATGGGCGATATCGCCAAAGGTATCAAATCCTTCAAGGCAGGCATGCGCGAGGATGAAACCCCGGCGGCGGAGGCGCGGCGGGAAATTGACACCAAGGCCGATGTGGCACCCAAAGCAGGCGAAACGCCGCCGACCCCCGTTCGCGCGCCAAGCGACCGGGCTTAATATACGGGTATGATCTGTCTCTGGAACGGGGTATTTGCGGCTCATTGCGTGCAAGAAGCACCGGAATGCGTCAGGGAGCGCTGGCATGTTTGATATCGGCTGGAGTGAGCTGCTGGTTGTCGGGGTTGTGGCGCTTATCGTCATTCCGCCCAAAGACTTGCCCGGCGCCTTGCGCAATGCCGGGCGCGCGGTCGGCAAGCTCAAAGAGATGGCCGGGCAATTCCGCAGCCAGTTCAACGAGGCCATGCGCGAGGCGGAAATCCACGAAATCCGTGCAACGCTCAGCGATGCCCAGAACAGCGCTTCTTCCGCCTTGCAGGCTGTTGAAACACACGCCCGCGCGATGGAAGCCGAACTTCAGGCCGAAGGGCAGGCCATGCCCGCACAGGCCGGCTCAGGTGTTGGGTCAGTGGGTCTTGGATCGATGGGTGGCGGGCAATCGCCCCCGGTTGAAGCCGCCGATGCCTTTGCCGCGCCCGATCGCGGGGCGCACGAACCCGAGGTCGGGGTTGGCGGCGCAGCAGTAGCCAGCCCCCTTGAGCCAGAGCAACAAACGCGGATTACCCCGAAAGAGGTGCGGGCATGAGCGAACCGGGCGCCCCACATTCTGTGCAAAATTCCCCCGCAAACGGGCAAGATCCTGCTGTTGGTGGGCAAGATTCGCCTGCAAGCGCGCAAATTTCACCCACAAGCGACCAAAACGGGGGCAACCAGCCCCCAACCAGTGCGCCCATCCCAACCAGTGCGCCCATGGTGCTTGCGCCAGATCCGGGGGTTGTGCCAGATGCGGGGGCTGTCGAGCCTGCACCTGTTGCCGTTTCAACACCTGTGGTTTCAACACCTGTGGTTTCTGCGCCCGCCGGGGCTTCCGCACGCGCCGGCCATGACGATATCGAAGCCTCCCGCGCGCCGTTGATCGAACATCTGATCGAATTACGCTCGCGGGTTATTCGCGCGTTGCTGGCCTTTATTGTCATGATGATCGCGTGTTTTGCTTTCGCCAAGCAGATTTATGCGATCCTGGTCATGCCCTATATCTGGGCGGCGGGAGGGGCGGAAAAAGCGCCCTTGATTTACACGCATCCGCTGGAATATTTTTTCGTACAGCTCAAGCTGGCCTTGTTTGGCGGCGCGTTTCTGGCGTTTCCGGTGATTGCTGTCCAGCTTTATAAATTTATAGCGCCCGGTTTGTATAAAGATGAACGCGAGGCTTTTCGCCCGTATTTGATCGCCACCCCTATTTTCTTCGCGATGGGGGCAATGATGGTGCTGTTTCTGGCGATGCCGATGCTGATGAAATTCTCACTGGCCATGCAGCAAAGCGCGGCTCAAGGGCAAGCCCAGATTTCGTTGTTGACAAATGTTGATGATTATCTTTCTCTCATCATGACCCTTATTTTTGCCTTCGGGATTACGTTCCAATTGCCGGTGGTTTTAACCTTGTTGGGGCGGGTGGGGCTTATTGATGCAAAATTTTTGCGCGAAAAACGCCGCTATGCCATTGTGATCGTTTTTATCATTGCGGCTATCCTTACCCCGCCCGACGTATTGAGCCAATTTGCTCTGGCTTTACCAACCCTGGCCTTATATGAGGCAGCGATTATCGCGGTGGCTTATAACGAGAAAAAACACGCCGCAAAAGCAAGGCAGACTTGACAGGGCGGGTTTGGGGCGGCCTGATAGCGGCATTCGCAGTGTCCGGAGGCGCCCCATGATCCCCAATACCAAACCTGCTTTCAATTTCGATCTCGGCGATACCGCAGAGGCGATCCGTGAGAGCGTTGCCACCTTTTCCCAAGAGCAGATTGCGCCTTTGGCGGATAAAATTGACCGCGAGGATTGGTTTCCCCGCGCGCTCTGGCCGCAAATGGGGGCGCTGGGACTGCACGGCATTACCGTGCCGGAGGAGGAGGGCGGCACAGGCCTTGGCTATCTGGAGCACGTGATTGCCATGGAAGAGATCTCCCGCGCCTCGGGCTCGGTAGCGCTGTCTTATGGCGCGCATTCCAATTTATGTATCAACCAGATACGGCGCTGGGGGAATGGCGAACAAAAGGCGCGGTATCTGCCCAAGCTGATTTCCGGTGAGCATCTGGGTGCGCTGGCAATGAGTGAGCCGGGGGCGGGGTCGGATGTGGTTTCCATGCGGCTGCGCGCGGATAAAAAGGGCGATCGCTATATCCTCAATGGCACGAAATTATGGATCACCAACGGCCCTTCCGCGGAAACCTTGGTGGTTTATGCCAAAACCGACCCGGAGGCTGGTGCGCGCGGCATTACGGCGTTTATCGTTGAAAACGGCTTCAAGGGGTTTTCGGTCGCGCAAAAGCTCGACAAACTGGGTATGCGCGGCTCCGAGACCGGCGAATTGGTGTTTCAGGATTGCGAGGTTCCAGCGGAAAACGTGCTCGGAACGGTCGGCAAGGGCGTCAATGTGCTGATGTCCGGCCTGGATTACGAGCGCACGGTGCTTTCCGGCGGGCCGCTCGGGCTCATGCAGGCGGCCATGGATCTGGTTCTGCCCTATGTGCAGCAGCGCCAGCAATTCGGCCAGCCCTTCGGCTCGTTCCAGCTGGTGCAAGCCAAAATCGCCGATATGTATGTGGGGCTCAATGCCTGCCGGGCTTATGTTTATGCGGTGGCCAAAGCGTGTGATCGCGGCCAGACCACGCGGGAGGATGCCGCAGGCGCCATTTTA
>CAZGKS010000077.1:0-4368 GCA_964526275.1 uncultured Methylobacterium sp.
GCCTTGCTGGGCGCCAACGGGGCAGGCAAAACCACCACGCTGAAAGCGGTCTCCAACTTGCTCAAAGCCGAGCGCGGGGATGTCACCAAAGGCTCGATCATTTTTGAAGGCGAGCGGGTGGATACCATGAGCCCGGCAGATCTGGTTCGGCGCGGCTGCATCCAGGTGATGGAGGGGCGGCATTGTTTTGGCCATCTGACCATTGAGGAAAACCTGCTCACCGGCGCCTTTACCCGGCGCGATGGCGGCGCCGCGATCAAGCGCGATATGGAAATGGTGTATACGTATTTTCCGCGCCTCCGGCAGCGGATGAAATCTATGGCTGGTTATACATCCGGCGGCGAACAGCAAATGTGTGCGATTGGTCGCGCGTTGATGAGCCGGCCCAAAATGATCTTGCTCGACGAGCCCTCGATGGGGCTGGCGCCACAAGTGATCGAAGAAATTTTCGAGATTGTCAAAGACCTCAACACCAAGGAAGGGGTCTCGTTCTTATTGGCAGAGCAAAACACCAATATGGCGTTGCGTTATGCAACCTATGGTTATATTATGGAAACTGGCCGAATTGTTATGGATGGCGACGCCAAATCCTTGCGCGAAAATGAAGACGTCAAGGAATTCTATCTGGGTGTTACGGAAGGGGATCGTAAATCGTTTCGGGATGCCAAAAGTTACAAGCGCCGTAAACGATGGTTGGCGTGATCGCGCGCAAATCATGGGCCTTTGGCTCAAGCGAGCTGCGCATATTTGGCGCAAACGCGCCATGGGCCTTTGGCCCAAAAAGGCCATGGGCATGGGCCCCAAGCAAAACATGGGCCCCAAGCAAAACAGGGATATGGGGTCTGCGCGCTTTTGCCCCAGGCAGGCTTGCCCCAAACGATCTTGGTCCACACGCCTTTGGCCCAAATCCCTTGCGGCGCAATGGGTCGCTTTAACCGTTTTATGCGCGGGGTTGACCCTCAGCTTGCCCAAGGCGGCTTTTGCACAAGCGACTTGCGACCATGCCGGTGCCAATCCGGATCGGTTGATGGGCATCGACCGAGAGGGCGTGTTTTCGTTTGCATCCGGTGCAAGGATACGTCTTGCGGGCATATTATGGCCCGATGCGCAGGAACCTGAGCGCCGCGCGCTTTTGCAAGCAACGCTCGAAACCGCGCTCGATCCACAAACACACCTTTTTTGGCGCGCGCAAGCCGCGCCGGATCGGTGGGGAATACTTCCGGCCGCCTTGTTTGCCAAAGAAGCCGATACAAACGCCGCGCCGTTTTTGGTGCAGGAAGGGCTGGTGGCCCAAGGTCTGGCACCGCTCTGGCCCGAAGGCGATGCGGCTTGCCATCTGCGCTTGCAACACGCACAGCGCCACGCGCTGGCAATGCGTCGGGGCTATTGGGCGCCGCGCGCGCAAGCAAGCCGCCTGGCTCGCCTCGCCGCAGCCCCCGAAACCCAGATCGGGCGCCGCATAGTGGCGCATTGGCGTTTTGTGCGCGCCCGCACCTGGCGCGATTTAACCTTTATCCATGTTGCGCCGGGCACGCGCCGCGCCCCTTCGCTCATGCTTGCGCCTAAAATTGCAGCCCGTTTGGGGGTGGTTAATCCCGGCCAAGAAAAAACGGGTCAAGAAAAAACGGGTCAGGAAAAGATTAGCCCAAATAATTTCAACCAAAACAAAATCGATCCAGCAACCATCCGTCCTGAAAAACCGGGCCAGGAAAAGGCCGAACGGGCAAAAAATACCCCCCCTTCGCCGCCTATTGCCAAGCTCGATGCGCCAGCGGAAGCCCCGCCGGTCGCCCTCTCTGTCGCGGCAGCATCGCCAGTGGCCCGAACCTCGTGGCGAAAGCTGGCCAAAACCCGCGCAATCGTCTATGTAACCCTTGGTGCGCGTGGATTGTCGGTTGTTCGGATCGACAACCCGAACCAGATCGAATGGCTCGATTGATCATGCCTTTAATATCTTCCACCCGATTTTTGCCAAGCCGCCTCGTCATAAGCGCCCTTTTGGTTCTTTTGACAGGCTGCATGCTCGCCACCGATGAAACTGCCCTGGAGCCAAGACAACTCGCTGCTCCGGACCAGATGCCGCTCCTGCCTCCGGGCTCAACCTTGGAAGCCGAGCACAAGCGCTTGATTGCCGCATTTGGCGGGGAATATCGCGCGCCAAAAATGCAGGCCTATCTGGGTGAAATTGCCGAAAGATTGCGGTTGGTATCGGACCGCCCCAGCGAGCGGTACCGCGTGACCGTGCTCAATTCAGGCGAGATCAACGCCTTTGCCCTGCCCAACGGCTATATTTATGTTACGCGCGGCTTGCTGGCCCTTACCAATAACAGCGCCGAAATCGCGGCGGTTCTAGCCCATGAGGCCGCCCATGTCAGCGCCCGCCACGCGGTAAGCCGTGCGGAATATCAAAGCGAAGCCCAGTTGCTGCACAAGGTTGCGCAGGATGTGTTGGGGAAACCGGGCGCCAGATCGGGCGCACGGGAGACAACTTTTGCCGGTTTTTCGCGCGCGCAGGAATTGGAGGCCGATGAAATCGGCATTCGGGCGCTTGCCAAAGCGGGGTTTTCGCCGCAAGGCGCAGCGCAATTTTTGGTAACCTTGGCGCGGGCAGGGCGCGGCCTTGCCGATGGCGAGGCGCAAGCGCATCTGACATCGCATCCGGCAACGTTGGAACGGGCAGAGCGCGCCCAGCGCATTGCACGCGAATATGCCGCCCCCGGCGTGGGAGAAGCCGAGCGCGGGCGCTGGCTTGCCGCGCTCGATGGCTTGGCGCTCGGTGAGGATCCGGCGCAGGGGTTTGTGCGCGCCAACCGCTTCACGCATCCCAAGACGCGGGTGACCTTCGCTGCGCCTGAAGGTTTTACGCTCAACAATACTCCGACAGCGGTTTTGGGGGTTTCCCCTTCGGGTAGCGAAGCCCTGCGATTTGATTCAACGCGGGTTGATCCGGAACGCTCGTTGAGCGCATGGCTGGCGCAAAGCCCGATTGAAGGCGCAACCATCGGCCCGGTCGAGCCGCTGGCGATTGGTGAATTTGCGGCGGTATCGGCGCTTGCCAAAGGGCGGGAATGGTCGTTCCGGATCGTGCTGGTGCGGGTGGGGGATTATGTGCATCGCTTCCTTTATGCTGCCCGCCAACTCACCCCCCAAACCGATGAAAGCTTTCTTGCCGCAACCCGCAGCTTGCGTAAATTGAGCGAGGCAGAAATCAAGGCCGCCTTGAGCCAGAAGTTGCGCCTCGCTAAAGCCCAGGAAGAAGACCCCACAACGTTTGTGGCGCGCGCCATGCCGCATATACCGGAAGCGGAAACGCGGTTTCAAAGCCTCAACGGGCTCGATGCCCGCGAAAAGCTGGTCGTCGGCGCTTTGTATAAAATCGTTGGGCCGTAAGATTTATCCTCTATATAATTGTTTTATCAGGAGCAAAAACGCTACAATGGAAGAAAGCGTCCTTTGCGCGGGATGCTGCTCTCCAAGGCAAAGGCGCTATAGGAGATTTGTCTTTTTATTTGCGCGTATCTGTTTATCTTCGGGGTTGTTATACCAAAGGTCCGTGAAAAGGACTCTTTGGCATTCGTCCCGAAACGATCGTATCCCTTAATAAAATAAGGTCGTTTCGTTCCCTTCAAGGGCCTTATGCGGCAGCATCCAAGGCCATTGGTATTCTCGTGAGGATCGGGCGGCAGCCAACCTTGGTTGTGCCCATTTTGTGAACCGCCCAACAGCTTTTGCCCAGGAGCCTGCTGTGCCTTTCTCTTCTGCCATGCGGGACAGCATGGCGCGCCAGATGGCGCAAGCGTGTGTTTTGGCCGGGGATGCCCTGCTGGCGGTCAGCCGCGAAGCGCTCCTGCGCGACACCAAGGCGGATGGTTCCCCGGTCAGCGCCGCTGATTATGCGGCGGAACGGGTCTTGCAAGCGCAGTTGCGGGCGTATTTTCCGCAATTTCGGGTTGTTTCCGAGGAGGATGCCGCCAGCCATGCCGCGCTGCCCGGGCAGGGGGCTTCCGAGCCGTTTTTTTTGATTGATCCGCTGGATGGCACGCGGGGGTTTTTGCGCGGACGCCCCGATTTTTGTGTGCTCGTCGCGTTGATCGCAAATGGTGTACCGGTTGCAGGTGCCCTCCATGCGCCCGCTACGGGAGAAAGCTGGTGGGCAGGGGCGCAGGCGTTCAAGGCCACAGACCGGGATTTTGCCTCTAGTACCCCGCTGGTTCCCAGGCCCTTGGCGCAACCGGGCAAGCTGGCCGGGATTATCTCGACCAGCCATGGTGAGGCCTTTGAGCGGGCTATTCAACATAAATTTGGCTTTGAAACGCTTTCAACGCTGAATTCCGCTCTGAAATTCGGGGTTCTTGCGGAAGGGCGTGC
>CAZGKS010000077.1:4378-8696 GCA_964526275.1 uncultured Methylobacterium sp.
ATCTTTATCCGCGCAAAGGCCGCACGATGGCCTGGGATATTGCCGCGGGGGATGCGGTGCTGCGGGCGCTTGGCGGCGGGGTTTTCACGCTGGATGGCGCGCCTTTTACCTATCCCGCCGGGCAAACTGGGTGGGAGAATCCCTCCTTCATTGCTGCGCGTCATACCGATTTGTTGCCGATTTTTGCCGATGGTCTGGCGCTTGCCCTGCGGTGAGGTGGTTGTTTTGGAAGGTGGCCCAAAAGTAAGGGCGCCAAAAATCTGAAAAGCGATGCTTTATTAACCAAACTGCGGTTCGATTGGCCCAAAGGCAGCCTTGTCTTTGCGCCCTTATATCCACATTTTAATGGTCATACCCGAATGCCCGCCTGTCCGTTGAGGGGCATGGTTGGAGGTTCGATCACAGGAGAGCGATCATGTTTGCCTATTCACCGATCTTGCGCAAGCCCGGGGCGATGTTCGGGCGAGGGTTTGGGCTGGCAACGCTGCTGGTTTGCGCGCTCACCTGCCTTGTTGTGCCCGCCAAGGCCCAGCAAGGCGACAAATCCACGTTCTCAGGCAAGCAATTGGTGCATTCTGGCCATAAATTCTTCGGCAATGTCTCGCGCGGGCTGGCAATGACCATCGAGGAAGCCACGCGCCGCTGGGGCGAGCCGAACGGCTATATTCTGGGGCAGGAAGGTTCGGGCGCGTTTATCGCCGGGCTGCGCTATGGCGAGGGCACGCTTTACACCCGCAATGCCGGGGAGCGTAAAGTGTATTGGCAAGGGCCATCTTTGGGGTTTGATTGGGGCGCAGATGGCGACCGTACCATGATGCTGGTGTATCGTCTTAATCGGGTTGCTGATTTATACCAACGCTTTGGCGGGGTGGATGGTTCCGCCTATCTGGTCGGGGGGTTTGGCATGACCGCCTTGACCGCACAAAATATGGTGATCGTTCCCATCCGCACCGGAATTGGCGCCCGGTTGGGGATCAATATCTCGTATCTCAAATTTACCGAAACCTCGACATGGAATCCGTTCTGAGGGCAGGAATTCAATCGAAGAAATGACCTCCTTTTAACAAAAATCACTTTTACTGACACCGGGAGTTTTTTAGCGATACGGCTCTTTCAGGGTGTTGCGCGGAAAAATCAGCCCCGGATGTCCCTGCACGCCAGGCGTTTATGCAACGGAGCGATGGTGCAAGCGAAGGTTGTTACACCCTTGCCTTCTTTTCATCACAATCAAAGTGTGCTATAAGGGACGTTGCGTTGCAGGGTTTATCGCAAACCGCAGCGAGTGCCCGCCTGATTGGGGGCAAAGGAGGTACCATGTCTACTGCTGCAATTCCCGCGCTTGCGGGTGAGGGTGGATTTACCCGTTATCTTGCCGAAATCCGGCGTTTTCCGATGCTCAAGCCGGATGAAGAGTTCATGCTCGCCAAGCGTCTCCAGGAATATGGGGATGCCAGCGCCGCGCATCGGCTTGTAACCTCGCATTTGCGGCTGGTCGCAAAAATTGCCATGGGGTATCGGGGCTATGGCCTGCCCGTCACCGATGTCGTCTCCGAGGGGAATATCGGCCTGATGCAGGCGGTCAAGCGGTTTGATCCGGATAAAGGCTTCCGGCTGGCGACCTATGCGATCTGGTGGATCAAAGCCTCTATCCAGGAATATATTTTGCGGTCGTGGTCGCTGGTCAAAATGGGCACAACCGCCAACCAGAAAAAGCTGTTTTTCAACCTGCGCAAGGTTAAAGGCAAAATTTCTGCGCTGGAAGAAGGCGATCTCCACCCTGATCAAGTGGCGCTGATCGCTACCCGTCTGGGGGTTGAGAAAAGCGAAGTGATCGAGATGAACCGCCGCCTTGGCGGGGATGCCTCGCTCAATGTTACCATGAACGAGGACGGGCTGGCGGAATGGCAGGATCTGCTGGTCGATGATCGCGACGATCAGGAAGCCGTGCTCGCCCGCTCCGAGGAAGCCGATCACCGGCACAAGGCGCTGGGGGTCGGGCTGCAAGCGCTCAATGCGCGCGAGCGGCAGATTTTTGAGGCGCGTCGCCTGCGCGATGAGCCGCAAACCCTTGAAGAATTATCTGAAACGTTTGGAGTCTCGCGCGAGCGGATCCGCCAGATCGAGGCGCGCGCTTTCGAGAAAGTGCAGGCGGCGGTTCAGCGGGCGCTGGTGGCGCTTGAAGCCAAGACCGATATGGGCTTGCAGGCCGGAGCCGCGTGAGGCGTTCGGCAGGTTGGGGCTTGTGGGTGGGCAGCGCTTGCTTGGCCGGTGCCGCCTTCTAGAGCAAGCTGTGTTTCGATAGAAACACAGCTTGCGCTTATCTAAGTGTATAAGACCGCGTCTTTTGCTCTTGACGGTTTCCTCAAAAGCAAAAGCGCTTTGGGTATTCAGCCCCGCCAAGTTGCGGGGTGTTGGTGCCAAACCGGTTCAGGCAACGGGTTTGGGGGCAGCCTTCTGGCGCTTGCGTTTTGGGGTGTCCGCTTTCGGCGGTGCCTTGACGGGTTGCAGGACCGCTTTTACCGGGTTGGGGGTGTGTTCAAGCGTTGCGCCTGTTGCGGCATCGACACCAATGCCCACAACCCCGCCCAGAATGACATTGCCTGCAAATCCCGCGGCACCTGCGCCGGCAATGCCGGTTTTCACGTCAACCCGCGCGGTCTCATAGCCTTCCTTGTTAAAGGTAACCGCGAACTCATCCTTGCGACTTACCGTGATGGTGCAGGGCGTGGTGCAGGTATGGTTCAGCGAGGTTGTTGCTTGCGCGCCCGCCGGTTCGCTCTCGATCTGGACTTGATTGTTGGTTCCGCGCGTAACGGTTGCGCAGGCAGAGGCGAGCGCGCCGATGAGGGCGGCTGTGGCCAGAGTGGAAAAGCGGTTCAATGTGCGGTTCATGGGGAAATCCTTGATCGGAGGGTATTGACACAGCATAAAACGCGTAAATTTTAAAAGCACAGCAAATCCTTGCGATGCGGAGGCAACGGAACACAGAAGAAACGTGAAATAATTGGTTAACCATGCCTGCGCAAGTAGGTTTAGTGTTTTTTTCTGCCGCGTCAACAGGCCCTTCGTTCGACACGTCCGTCGGTGCATGCATGGGGCTTGGCTAGGCCTGTGTCTTGTCTCCAAGTCTGTGCCGTGCCTTGAAGCGCGGATTTCAAAAAAATCACAAAATTTGTGCCATTCGCCTTTGTTATCGGTTGCGGCGCGTTAAAAGGCGGTTTACCGAGCGTGAGGTTGCAAAATCTGGAAAGTGCCGGGCGCAAGGCTTGGGTGTTTTTGCGGTGCAACCTCGCCTTGGAACACTTTCCTTCGGGGCGGTTCATCGGGATAGCGTGACAAAAACAGGAACAGGCACATGGCACGTCGGAAGATCGCCCTCATTGGCGCAGGACAGATCGGTGGCACGCTCGCGCATCTTGCGGGTCTTAAGGAGCTGGGCGATATCGTCCTGTTCGATATCGCGGAAGGGATTCCGCAGGGCAAAGCGCTCGATATAGCAGAATCCGCTCCTGTGGACGGGTTTGATGCCGCTTATAAAGGCACGCAGGATTACAAGGATATTGAAGGCGCCGATGTGGTGATCGTTACCGCCGGTGTGCCGCGCAAGCCGGGCATGAGCCGGGATGATCTGGTGGGGATCAATCTCAAGGTCATGGAATCGGTGGGCAATGGTATCAAGCAATACGCGCCCAAAGCTTTCGTGATCTGCATCACCAATCCGCTCGATGCCATGGTGTGGGCGCTGCAGAAATTTTCGGGTCTCAAGCCCAACAAGATCGTTGGTATGGCCGGGGTGCTCGATTCCGCCCGCTTCCGCCATTTCATTGCCGATGCGGTGAATGTCTCGGTGAAGGATGTCAATGCCTTCGTGCTCGGTGGCCATGGCGATGACATGGTGCCGCTCACCCGGTATTCCACGGTGGCGGGCGTGCCGCTCACCGACCTTGTGAAGATGAAATGGCTGAGCCAGGAACAGCTGGATGCCATGGTGGAGCGCACCCGCAAGGGTGGCGGCGAGATTGTCAACCTGCTCAAGACCGGCTCTGCTTTCTATGCGCCCGCGGCTTCGGCCATTGCGATGGCGGAAAGCTACCTCAAGGATCAAAAACGCGTTCTGCCCTGCGCGGCGTATCTCAATGGCGCTTATGGCGTCAAAGATATGTTTGTCGGTGTGCCGGTAGTGATCGGCGCCAAGGGGGTTGAACGGGTGGTCAAGGTACGGCTCAATGCGGCTGAAAAGGAAATGATGGGGAAATCCATCGCCTCTGTCCAAAGCCTGATCGATGCGTGCAAGAACGTCAATCCGGCCCTTAGGTAA
>CAZGKS010000078.1:0-8572 GCA_964526275.1 uncultured Methylobacterium sp.
TTTGTTTTAACGCAATTCCGGACGCGAAACCGGTTCCCGCTTTCGCTGGAATTGCGCTAGAGCAAGATGTGTTTTGATGGAAGCACATCTTGCGCTTATCTATTTGTAGAAGAACGCGTCTTTTGCTTTTGATGAGTTCATCAAAAGCAAAAACGCTTTAAACAGGGGGCGGGGATGAACACCATTGATCTTGAAGGCCGTGTGGCCATTATAACGGGCGGCGCACGCGGGATCGGCTATGCGGCCGCCCAGCGCATGCTCGCCTCCGGCGCCAAAGTGGTTTTGTGGGATATTGATGCCGATGCCCTGCACGCCGCGCTTGCTTCCCTTGCGGCCAGCGGTCCGATCAGCGGGGATTGCGTGGAACTGACCGATGAACACGCGGTCGATGCGGCGGTACAGGCCGTGCTTGCCCGCCATGGGCAGATCGATATTGTGGTCAATAATGCCGGGATTACCGGCGGCAATGCCAAAACCTGGGAGCTTGACCCCGCAATCTGGCGCCGCGTGATCGAGGTTAATCTGATAGCGCCCTATCTCGTCTGCCGGGCGGTTGTGCCCGGCATGATCGCGCAAGGCTATGGGCGGATTGTCAATATCGCCTCCATTGCCGGCAAGGAGGGCAACCCCAATGCCTCGCATTATTCGGCCTCCAAGGCGGGGTTGATCGGGCTGACCAAATCCTTGGGCAAGGAGCTGGCGCCGCATGGGGTGCTGGTCAATTGTATCACCCCGGCCGCGGCCAAAACCGATATTTTCAAGCAAATGAAGCAGGAGCATATCGATTTCATGCTCTCGCGCATCCCGATGGGGCGGTTTTTGGAGGTCGATGAAGCCGCCGCGATGATCGCCTGGCTCTCCTCCAGCGATTGCGCGTTCTCTACTGGGGCGGTGTTCGATCTTTCCGGCGGGCGCGCGGTTTATTGAACCCCAAGAGAGCGTTGCGCCAAGCCGCGTGGGCTTGTTTCCGGACACGCCTTCATCCTCAGATGTGCCTTTTTGCCGGAATTATATCAATAGCCTTTGGTATTATTTTTCCGGCAAATTGACGCGTAAATGCAGTTCCCGCAATTGCTGGTTGGTAGCCTCCGCAGGCGCGCCCATCAAAATATCTTCCGCGCGCTGGTTCATGGGGAACAAGGCAACCTCACGCAGATTGGCTTCGCCCGCGAGCAGCATGATCATGCGATCGACCCCCGCCGCCATGCCGCCATGGGGCGGCGCGCCATATTGGAACGCGCGATACATGCCGCCGAACCGCTCAACGACGGTCTGTTCGTTATAGCCTGCGATCTCGAACGCCTTGACCATGGCTTCAGGCTTGTGGTTACGGATCCCGCCCGAGGCGATCTCGAACCCATTGCAGGCAATATCGTATTGAAACGCCTTGAGGCTCAGCGGATCTTGCGTTTTGAGCGCCTCCAGCCCGCCTTGCGGCATGGAGAACGGGTTGTGGCAGAAATCGATCTTTTTCTCGTCCTCGTTCCATTCATAGAACGGGAAATCGGTGATCCAGGCGAACTCAAAGCGGTTTTTATCGGTAAGGTTGAGATCCTCGCCGATTTTGAGGCGCGCCATGCCAGCGAATTTGGCGAATTTCTCCGGGTTCCCGGCGACAAAAAACGCGGCATCGCCATCGCCAAGCCCAAGCTGTAACCGGATAGCCTCGGCGCGCTCTGCGCCGATATTATTGGCGATGGGGCCGGAACCTGCCCCTTCCTTCCAGAAAATATACCCAAGCCCCGGCTGGCCTTCGCCCTGCGCATAGGCGTTCATGCGGTCGCAGAAGGCGCGCGAGCCGCCGCCCTTCGCGGGAATCGCCCAGACCGCATTCGCCCCCTCCTCCAGCAGGCGGGCAAACACCTTGAAGCCCGAGCCCCGGAAATGCTCCGAAACGTCTTGCATCACGATCGGGTTGCGCAGGTCCGGCTTGTCAGATCCATAATCGCGCATTGCCTGCGCATACGGAATACGCGGCCAGGGCGAGGGTGTGACCGGCTTGCCCTTGGCAAATTCCTCGAACGCGCCGCGGATGACCGGCTCCATGGCGGCAAAAATGTCTTCCTGCTCGACAAAGCTCATCTCAAGATCGAGCTGATAGAACTCGCCGGGCAGGCGGTCCGCGCGCGGGTCTTCATCGCGGAAGCACGGCGCGATCTGGAAATAGCGATCAAACCCCGCCATCATGAGGAGCTGTTTATATTGCTGCGGGGCTTGCGGCAGCGCATAGAACGTGCCGGGATGGATGCGGCTCGGCACCAGAAAATCGCGCGCGCCTTCGGGCGAGGAGGCCGTTAGAATGGGGGTGGCAAATTCGTTGAAGCCCGCCGCCTTCATGCGGGTGCGCAAGGAATCGACCACTTTTACGCGCAGCATGATGTTGTTGTGCAGCCGCTCGCGCCGCAGATCGAGAAAGCGATAGCGCAGCCTTGTTTCTTCCGGGAATTCGGTTTCCCCAAACACTTGCAGCGGCAGTTCCGCCGCAGCGCCCAGCACCTCCAGCTCGGTCACGAACACTTCCACCGCGCCTGTGGGCAGGTTGGGGTTTTCGGTGCCCGAAGGGCGGGTGCGCACCTTGCCATCGATACGGATCACCCACTCGGAGCGCAGCTTTTCAGCGGCGTTAAACGCTGGGCTGTCTGGATCGACCACAATCTGGGTCATGCCATAATGGTCGCGCAGATCAATGAACAGCACGCCGCCATGGTCGCGGATGCGGTGGCACCAACCGGAAAGCCGGGTTACGCCCCCCACATGCTCAAGGCGTAACCCGCCACAGGTCTGCGTGCGATAATGGGAGGTCAAAGACATGGCAGCATCCGCGATGATTCGAGAAACAAACAAGATAACAGCAAACCGGTTAGCGCGCCGCAGCGCCATGCGCAAGTCAGCGTAGCGTTTGAACCATTGCGCAGGACAAAAAATCCCGTAAGACGGTTCTATCTTACACAATCCTTGTCCGGGGTGCCATGTCTGTTTCGTTGCCGCTGATCACAACCCATGCCGCCTTGGCGGAAGCCTGCGCAAGGCTGGCCGAGCACCCTTATGTGACGGTGGATACCGAATTTGTGCGCGAGACAACCTATTATTCGCGCCTGTGCCTGATCCAGATGGCCAACCCCCTTGAGGGGGTGCTGGTGGATCCGCTGGCGGAGGGCATGGATCTGACGCCGTTTTTCGCGCTGATGGCTAATCCTGCGGTCATCAAGGTGTTTCACTCCGCCCGGCAGGATCTGGAGATTATCTGGCAGATGGGAGGGGTTATCCCTGCCCCGCTGTTTGATAGCCAGGTTGCGGCCATGGTCTGCGGGTTTGGCGAACAAGTGGGCTATGAGGCGCTGGTTGCGGCCTTGGCGGGCGGCAAGATCGATAAATCCTCACGCTTTACCGATTGGGCGCAGCGCCCTTTGAGCGAAGCGCAGACGCGCTATGCCAGCGCGGATGTAACGCATCTATGCGTTGTTTATGAGAAATTGCACGCAAAAATTATGAAAACCGGGCGACAAGATTGGATCTCCGAAGAAATGCGCGTGCTGCTCGATCCGGCAACTTATGCAAGCGAGCCGCAAGACGCGTGGCGGCGCATCAAGGCGCGTATCCGCAAACCCATTGAGCGGGCCGCGCTGATGGAGCTGGCGGAATGGCGCGAGCGCGAGGCGCAGGCGCGCAATGTGCCGCGCGGCCGCGTGCTCAAGGATGAGATTTTGGGGGAATTGGCGCTTGCCCGCCCGCGCAGTATCGAGGATCTGGGGCGCATGCGGGGGATGCCGCAAGGCTTCGAGCGCTCAAAGGCCGGGCAGGAGATTATCGCCGCGATCGAGCGCGGGTTGGCGCGCCCGCCCGAAAGCATTCCGCCGATCGAGGAGGACCGCCGGGGCGGCGGCGGCAATGGCGCGCGCATCCAGTTGCTCAAGGTCTTGCTGCAAGCGGTGGCGGAGCACAATCAGGTCGCCCCGCGCCTGATCGCTTCGGGCGAGGATCTTGAAGCCTTGCTGACCACCCCCGACGATGCCCCCTCTCCACTGCCGGCCTGGCGCGAGGCGCTTTTCGGGGCGAGCGCCCGGCGTCTTCTGCGCGGCGAGGTAGGGCTGGGGTTTGAGCGCGGGCGCGTGGTTGTCAAAAAACTGGGCGAGCCTGAAAAGGGCTGATCCGGCAAAGACGCGTTATACCAAGGACCTTTGGTATTATGCCTGCGGCGATGTCTCAAGCCGGGCGCCAAGCGTGGCGAAGGCGGCCAAGGCACGCGCACGGGAATAGGCCGCATCGACCATGGGCGCAGGGTAGGTTTGCCCCAAAACAACCCCGGCTTTGGCCAGAATATCCGCCGGAGCTTGCCAGGGCGCAAACAGATATTTATCGGGCACACGGGCAAGTTCAGGCACAAAACGGCGCGTATATGCCCCCGTTTCATCGAATTTCTGGCCTTGCGAAACCGGGTTGAACACGCGGAAATAGGGCGCAGCATCCGCCCCGGAGCCTGCAACCCATTGCCACGAGGCGCTGTTATTGGCCAGATCGGCATCCACAAGGCACTCCCAGAACCAGCGCGCGCCATGCCGCCAATCGATCAACAGGTTCTTGACCAAAAACGAGGCCACCACCATGCGGATGCGGTTATGCATGTAGCCGGTTTGCCATAATTCGCGCATGCCCGCATCGACCAGCGGATAGCCGGTCTGGCCTTGTTGCCAAAGCTGCAACGCAGCGGGGTCTTGCCGCCACGGAAAAGCGTCGAATTTTGGCTGCCAATTGGCATGCGCAAGCGCCGGAAAATGATAGAGCAAGCTATAGGAAAATTCGCGCCACCCTAATTCGGCGCAAAAATGATCGCTATCGGCGCTTTGCGCGTGCGCAGGAATCGCGCTTTGCGCGCACGTATGAACCGCATGCCAGACCTGATGGGGCGAGATTTCCCCCGAATGCAAATACGGGGAAAGGCGCGAAGCATGGTTTCTGGCCGGAAAATCGCGCCCCGTTTTATAGCCCTCCAGCCCGCTTTCAAGAAAATCCGCAAGGCGAGCCTGCGCGCCTTTTTCGCTGATTTCCCAATGGGAGGCGAGGGGGTTATCCCAGCGGGTTTTCGGCAGGAGGTTTAGAGCGCCAAGGTCAAGCGCGGCAGGATCTTTTACCAGCGCAAGGTTTTCTGGCACCGGAAGGGGCGGGCGGGGCGGGGCGGCGTGCAAGCAGCCCTTGCGATAAAAAGGGGTGAACACCTTATACGGGGTACGATCGCTTTTGAGCACTTCCCACGGCTCCCAAAGCAGGGAGGCGTTCACGCTCTCGCACGGCACACCCAAGGCCTTGAGCCCCGCTTTAAGGGTTTGATCGCGGGCAATGCGCCAAGGCTCGTAACAGCGGCTCCAAAACACGGAAGAAACCGCATGCGCGCGCACCAGATCGCCGATAATCTGCGCCGGTTCGCCCTTATACACATTGAGCTTGCCGCCCAGAGCGGTATTGAGGGCCGCCAGCGAATGGTGGGTCCATACGCGGGCAGCCGCCCCCATAGCGGTGGGCGCCAAGGCAGCATGGTGCAATCCGCCTGCCGCGCCATCCGGCGCCGTGCCGCCACAAGGGGAGGTCCCTGCCGGCTCTGGGGATGAAAACGGCGTTGGTTCGAGAATATAAATCGCCAGCACCTTACCCGCACGAGCTGCGCGGGTAAGCCCGGGATTATCGGCGAGCCGCAAATCCTGCCGGAACCAGAAAATCGAAACCGGCTCGGATGAGGGCGGGGAAGCGGACATGGTTTCTCGCACAGGGTTTTAGAACAGACACGCCATGGGCGAACATCGCGCCATGACGTACAACCGCGCCATGACGTACAACCGCGTAAAGCGCTTCTGGCGCCTCGTGCAAAGCGCTCCCTGTGCCCGGCGCTTGGGGCCCCTCGTGCAAAGCGCTTATTCTTCCTCGTCTTTTTCGCGCAGGGCTTGCGTTACCGCCCCCGGCCCCAGACCGTCGCGGCCATAAATATCATCACGGAACTGGATGATCCCCTCCGGCGTGCCCCAAGCGGTGATATAAACCCAATAAACCGGAATAGGCTCGCGCGGGCGGGCATCCATCCGCTGCCCGGAACGCAGGGCGGCATCGATCGCTTCTCGGTTCCATTGCGGGTTATCTTGCAAGATCCACGCGACGTAATCGCGCACATTTTGCACGCGCACGCAGCCGGAGGAGACGAAGCGGTAATCATCCCCGAAAATCCCCTTGGCGGGGGTATCGTGCATATAAACGCCATGCGGATTGGCGATATTGATCCGCACAAAGCCCAGCGAGTTATATTCCCCGCCCGGATCTTGCCGGAACATGTAATGCGTCGCCTCCTCGGAATTCCAGTTGACCGCTTGCGGGGAAATTTCCTGCCCCTGCTTGTTGATGATCCGGATTTTCTGTTCGGCGAGGTAATTGGGGTTCTTGCGCATCAACGGAATGAGATCCTTGCGGATAATCGAGGCCGGGACGGTCCAGAACGGGTTGAAATTCACATCCAGAATGCGGGCATTCATGACCGGTGAGGGGCGATCGACCTTGCCCACCCCCGCCACATGGCGCGTGACAACGTGCCCGCTTTCCACGGTTTCAATGTAAGCTGCCGGAATATTGGTGGTCACGTAGCGGTGCCCCAAATTGAGGTTATAGGAGCGCAGGCGCACCAGGTTGATTTCCAGTTGCTTCAGGCGCACATCCGCCGGGGTGTTCAAAGCGGCAAAGGTTTGCGGCCCCACCACCCCGGTCGGGGTGAGACCATGCCGTGCCTGATAGCGCCGGACCGCCGCATCGACATACGAATCGAAAATATCGGACCCGCCCGCATTGGCGGAAAGGTCGCCAAGCTCCACCAAACGGCCGCGCAGCGCGATCACATTCGGGTGACGGGTTCCCAAAGTGAGGCGCTGGTTGGCGGGTAGCTGTGCATGCCCCCCCGCCGCAAGAATGCGCTGGTACAGCGCAACCGCCCCCTCCGTGGCTTGTATGGACTGGGCGGAGAGGATCGGCGATTGGGTGACGATAATCCGCGTTTGCTGGCCGCCATTATCATAGCTTTGCGCCCATTCGGCTTGCGCGCCCAAAACACCTTGCTGTTGCGCCAAGGCGTTTGTGACCGGCATCAAGGCGGCTCCAGCCAGAAAATGCCGCCGGGAGAGGTAAGACATCGACCTGCTCATTCTTGATCCTTGCTTAATCTTTGTCCAAACTCAGCTCGTTGAAGCTTGCAGCCTGCTTTTACCCATCATCGCACGCGTTTAACGGTAAAAGGCGCCATGTGAAACCAAATCCCGGCAAGCGGAATGGGGTGCCCTGCCAGCCAAGGCGCAAGCATCCCTAAAAGCACCCCTCGCGGCGCACGAATGTATCGCACCTTGTGATGCTCTAATTCGTCCTTTTTGTGGCGGCAAGAACTCTTTTGAGGATACCCCGAACAAAAGCAATTCAGAGCCTTTATCGGCGAAGGGGATACCGGTTTACGCAAAGCACCGAAGGCCCATGCGGCACAGCCGGGCAAAACGGAGATAAACCGGCCTCCGCTTTATCGCAGTATGCGCCGATCTATTTGTGAAAGAACGCGTTTTTTGCGTTTGACGGGGCCTGGCCCTAATGGTTGTCGCGCGGCAGCCCCTTGCTCTGGGCGATGCGCTGGTAGCGGTCCGCCCCCTTGAGCACCATGCCATCCCCCAATTGCTCCACCAGCCCGCGCTGGATCTCCTGCCAGGGGGTTTGGGAGGCGGGGTAGGCATATCCGCCCGCCGCCTCCAAAGCCGTCCGGCGCGTGGCCAGCTCCGCCTCGCTGAGCAAAACATCGACGCGCCCTTGTTTGAGATCAAAGCGGATGCGATCCCCGGTTTGCAACAAGGCCAGGTTGCCGCCCGCAGCTGCCTCCGGCGAGGCATTGAGCACGGAGGGCGAGCCCGATGTGCCCGATTGCCGCCCATCGCCCACGCAGGGCAGGGCAGAAATCCCCTTGGCGAGCAGATGCGCCGGGGCGCGCATATTCACCACCTCCGCCCCGCCCGGATAGCCAATCGCTCCGGTTCCGCGCATGAACAAAACGGTGTTTTCATCGACCCCGGTTGCCGGATCATCGATCCGGCGATGATATTCCTCCGGCCCGTCAAATACCACGGCTTTCGCCTCAAAAGCATCGGGATCGGCCGGGTTGGAGAGGTAGCGCGCGCGGAACTCCTCGGAAATCACCGAGGTTTTCATCACGGCAGAGGTGAACAAATTGCCCCGCATCACCTTGAAGCCTGCCGCCTTTTTTAGCGCGGTCGCAAAGGTGCGGATAACATCAAGGTCTTCGCTCACCCGCCCCTTGCAGTTTTCCCCCAAGGTGCGGCCATTGACCGTGCGCGCGCCTTCATGGATGAGGCCATGGCGGATGAGTTCCGCCACCACCGCCGGAACCCCGCCCGCATGGTGGTAATCTTCGCCCAGATACGCCCCGGCCGGTTGCAGATTGACCAGCAACGGCACATCGAGCCCCAGGGTTTCCCAATCCTCGATCGCCAGTTCAACGCCGATATGGCGCGCAATGGCATTGATATGGATGGGGGCATTGGTCGAGCCG
>CAZGKS010000079.1:0-8528 GCA_964526275.1 uncultured Methylobacterium sp.
GATGATTCTCTCCAACGAGCCAGGCTATTACCGGGAAGGCGCCTTTGGCATCCGCATCGAGAACCTGCTTCTCGTGGAGCCGCGCACCATACCCGGCGCAGAGCGCGAAATGCTCGGCTTTGAAACCCTGACCCTTTGCCCGATCGATACCCGCCCTTTGCTGCCCGATTGGCTGAATAAGGTTGAACGCGATTGGCTCAACGCCTATCATCGCAAGGTGTTGGAGACATTGGCCCCCCTTCTGGATGGGCAGGATCGCCAAGCCCTTGAAAGAATGTGTCTCCCGCTATGATCTCCCCAAAAAACCGCGCCGCCAGCCCGCGCTTTGACAGCTTCCTCGTGCTGCTCGTCACGCTCTCGATGTTGGGGCCCATGACGATCAATATCCTGATGCCTTCCCTGCCGGGCCTGTCAACCGCCCTCGATACCAGCATCGAGCGGGCGCAACTTACCCTCTCGCTGTATCTGGCCGGGGTATCGATCAGCCAGATCGCGCTAGGCTTTCTGGCCGATTGGTTCGGGCGCAGGCCGGTCATTTTGTGGGCGTTAGCGCTCTATGCGCTGGCCTCGATTATCGCCGCCCTTGCCCCCTCCATCGAAATTTTGATCGTGGCGCGGGTTGCCCAGAGCTTTGGCGGCGCCGCAGGCATCACCTTGGGCCGCACCATGATCCGCGATCGCTACGATCAGGAAGCCGCCGCGCGCATGATCGGCTATGTCGCCATGGCGATGGTGATCTCCCCCATGCTGGCGCCCTTTATCGGCGCGGTGCTCGATGAAACCTTCAGTTGGCGCGCGATTTTCTGGTTCTGTGCAGCAATGGGCATGGCCCAGTTTGCGCTGGCTGCCACAAAACTACCCGAAACCCGGCCGGAAAAACTGGAAACCCAACGTTTGGGTGACTTTTTCAGCCGCGCTTTCCAGCTGGTGCGCACACAGCGTTTCTTGTTGCTGACCTTGGCCGCGGGCGGGTCTTCGGGCCTGTTTTTTGGCTTTGTTGGCGCCGCCCCGCATCTGGTCATCGATGTGATGGGCTATTCCAAAACCCAATACGGGATGTGGTTTCTTGCCCTTTCCGTGGGCTATATGCTGGGTAATTTTCTCACCGGCCGCCTGGGGGCACGCTTTGGCAGTCAACGCCTCATGCTTGCCGGGTGCTATGTCGGTTTTATCGGCGCGATTGCCATTTTGCTGTTCGCCCTGTTTTTACCCCCGCATCCGGTATTTTTATTCATACCCGCCATGCTCTTTGCCTTTGGCAATGGCCTGGTGCTGCCCAACGCCATTGCCGCCGCGATGAGTGTCAATCTTTCCGCCGCCGGCGTTGCTTCCGGCGTCATGGGCGCTTTGCAAATGGGCACAGGCGCGGTTTTGAGCTTCATCACCGGGGCTTTGGCCTCGCATTCGGCAATCCCCTTGGGCAGTTTGATGGTCGTATGTGCTATCTTCAGTGTCATTGGCGGATGGGCCTGCACCAAGCCCGAACAATAACGCGGGGCAGTAGAATCAAGCAAAGCCGCCCTCACAAGAGAGGATAATTGAGCAAAAAACAATTGAAAAAAGAGGGTATTTGGCTACGCGCCCTCGATCAGCGCGAGCCACTCCGTTTCGGTCAACACTTGCAGCCCCAATTCGCTTGCTTTGTCGAGTTTGGAACCAGCTCCCGGCCCTGCC
The DNA here is from genome assembly GCA_964526275.1 of uncultured Methylobacterium sp. Lineage (GTDB taxonomy): Bacteria > Pseudomonadota > Alphaproteobacteria > Rhizobiales > Beijerinckiaceae > Rhabdaerophilum. The sequence continues at coordinate 1,675 of CAZGKS010000079.1, forward strand.
ACAACATAATCGGTCTTTTTAGAAACCGATCCGGCCACTTTTGCCCCCAAACTTTCGGCCCGTGCTTTGGCTTCATCGCGGCTCATGTGCTCCAAAGTGCCGGTAAACACCACGGTTTTGCCAAAAACCACGCTCTGGGTGACAATTTTTTCAGTGGGCAGAAGGGTGATGCACGCCACCAGCCGCTCCACCATTTCCCGGCTCTCAGGCCGCGCGAAAAATTCAGCCAGCGCCTGCGTCACCGCCTCCCCGATCTGGTCGAGATTTTGCAACTCAGCGATAGCGTTCGCATCCCCTGCGGCAAGGGCCAAGGCCTGCGCGTGAAAACGGGGCCAATCGCCATGCGCGCGCGCGAGCAGCTTGGCCGTGCTTTCGCCAACATGCCGGATGCCCAGCGCATAAATGAACCGCTCTAGCGTGATCTGGCGGCTGGCGGCAATCGCGGCGAACAGGTTCTTGACACTAAGCGCCCCAAACCCTTCAAAATTATCAATTTTCTGCAACCCAGCCGCATGGCGCGCTTCCAGCGTAAAAATATCCGCTGGCTCGCGGATCCGCAGCCCCTCCGCCGGGCAATCATAAAAAAACGCAATCTGTTTTTCGCCCAACCCCTCGATATCAAACGCCCGGCGCGAGACAAAATGCCGCAAATGCTCGATCCGTTGATGCGGGCAGGCAAATTCCCCCGAACAGCGGCGCACGGTACCCGCTTCCCCTTTGCCGATTTCCTCCCGCACGATCGCAGTTTTAAGCGCGCAGGGGCACAAGGTTGGAAACTCGAACGCCGCCAGATCTGCCGGGCGCGCCTCCCGCACAACCTCCACGATTTGCGGAATGACATCCCCCGCCCGCTGCACGATCACGCTATCGCCCACCCTGGCATCGAGCCGGGTAATCTCGTCGGCATTATGCAAGGTCGCATTCGAGACCACCACGCCGCCCACCGTAACCGGCGCAAGCCGCGCCACAGGCGTGAGCGCACCGGTGCGCCCGACCTGAATTTCGATCGCCTCCAACACCGTCCGCGCGCGTTCGGCCGGGAATTTATGCGCAACCGCCCAACGCGGCGCGCGCGCCACAAACCCCAACCGCGCCTGCAGATCCAGCCGATCCACCTTGTAAACCACCCCGTCAATATCATAGCCAAGGCTGGCGCGTTGCGCCTCGATAAACCGGTAATGGGCCAGCACCGCCTCCGCCCCTTCAAGGCAGCGCATCAGCGGGTTGGTCGGCAGCCCCCAGCGCGCAAAAAGGGCCACCATCCCGCTTTGGCTATCGGCAGGCATCGGCTGCATCTCGCCCCAACCATAGGCAAAGAAATGGAGCGGCCGCGCCGCCGTGATCTTCGCATCGAGCTGGCGCAGCGAACCGGCCGCCGCATTGCGGGGATTGGCGAATAACTTGCCGCCCTTTGCGGCCTGAGCGACATTGAGCGCTGCAAAATCGGCATGCGAGAGGTAAATTTCGCCACGAATTTCCGCAATTTCCGGCGCATCCGGCGGTAAGGTCTCCGGAATGCCGGTGCTCGCAAAGCTGGCGCGGATATTGGCGGTGACATCCTCCCCCTCAGCGCCATCGCCACGCGTTGCCGCATGGACCAAGCGGCCGCGCACATAGCGCAAGGACAAGGAAAGCCCGTCGATTTTCGGCTCGGCCGTCAGCGCCAGCGGCGCATCGGCAGGCCAATCGAGAAAACGCCGCAACCTTGCAATAAACTCGCGCACCTCGCCCTCGTTGAACACATTCCCCAAGGAGAGCATGGGCACGGCATGGCGGATTTTGGTGAATTTTGCCGCAGGCGGCGCGCCAATACGCGCGCTTTGGGTGGTTTTGAGTGCTGGAAACTGCGCTTCCATCGCCTCCAGCGCCTGGCGCAACGCATCATACGCAGCATCCGAAACAATTGGCGCATCCTCTTGATAATACGCGCGATCATGGGCCGCGATTTGCGCCAGAAGCGCCGCATGTTCTGCCTGTTTGTCGGCGGGGCTGGGCGGTTTTTGCGCAAAAAGATCCGGTATCTTCTGGTCGGCCCCCGGAATGTCTAAATCCCCTGCAATCATGGCGCATTCACAAGATTCATGGCGCTTCCAACAGCTTTTTGGCAGCAGCCCGCGCTTCATCGCTCACCTGCGCGCCAGAAAGCATCCGCGCAATCTCCTCGCGCCGGGCATCCGGGGAGAGCACATCGACGCGGGTCACAAAATGCCCGGCTGCCCCCGCAGAAGCCTGCGCCCCGGCCTCCCCCTTGGCAATAAAGAAATGCCGGTTGGCGCGCGCGGCAACTTGCGGCGCATGGGTAACGGCCAGCACCTGCACATTGCACGCAAGCCGCGCCAGACGCCCGCCGATCGCATCGGCCACCGCGCCGCCGACCCCGGTATCGATCTCATCGAACACCAAGGTGGGGGCCGAAGCCCGGTCCGCCAGCGTGACCTTCAACGCCAGCATGAACCGCGCCAATTCCCCGCCCGAGGCAACCTTCATCATCGGGCCCGGGCGTGAACCCGGATTGGTCGCCACGTGAAACTCCACCCGGTCGATGCCGCTGGCTTCTATCCGCGTTTCCTCAACGCTTATATCCGTTGAAAACCGCGCGCGCTCCAGCTTGAGCGGCGGCAATTCGGCGGCAATCGCGCTATCGAGCGCGCTTGCTGCATGCCCCCGCTTGTCGGAGAGCGCCCGCGCCTTCACGCGCACCGCTTGCGCCAAGGCTTCCGCGTGCTTTTGCAGCGCGCCAAGCCGCGCTTCGCCATGGTCGAGCGCATCGAGATCTGCGGTAAATTTAGCCGCCAAAGCCGCAAGATCGGCAACCGGCACCTGATATTTACGCGCCGCTGCGCGCAAGGCAAACAGGCGCTCCTCGCATTTTTCGAGCGCACGGGGATCGAATTTTGCCTCCCGCAGCGCTGCCTGCAACCCGTATTGCGCATCCTGAAGGCCATGGAGGGCGATTTCCAACGCGCTGATCGCATCGATCAAGCCCTGCCCGCCCCCCTCCTTGCGCCGCTCGATCCGCCGCAACGCCGACAAGATAACCTGCGAGGGCGCGTGATCGCCTTCCAGAAGATCGGTGGCATCCTGCACATCCCGGATGGCTTTTTCGGCTTGCATCATGGCCTGGCGCGCATCCGCCAGCCGCGTTTCTTCGCCCTCTTCCGGGGAGAGATCATCGAGTTCAGCGGCCGCATGGCGCAGATAATCCGCCTCCCGCCGCGCTGCTTCAATCTGCGCAAGCGCCTCCGCCACCGCCCGCTCGGCCTTGCGCCATTCCGCATAAAGAAGCGCAAACGCTTCCACTTCCTCGGAAATTCCCGCAAAACCATCAACCAGAGCCCGATGCGTCGCCGGATCCACCATCGCCCGATCCGCGTGTTGGCCATGGATCTCAACCAACATCGCCCCAATCGATTTAAGGGCTTGCACGCTGACCGGTTGGTCATTGATATAAGCGCGGGCGCGACCATCGGGCAATTGCACGCGGCGCAAGATCAGCTCGCCCACGCTCTCAATGCCCAATTCTTGCGCCACAGCCTGCACAGGATGCTCCAGCGCGACATCAAACACCGCACTGACCTGTCCTTGGGCCGCCCCCATGCGCACCAGCCCGCCATCGCCGCGCGCGCCAAGGGCGAGCGAAAGCGCATCGAGAAGGATCGATTTACCCGCCCCGGTCTCGCCGGTAAGCACCGACAAACCCGCGCTGAAATCAAGATCGAGCTTGTCGATCAGGACAATATCCCGGATCGAGAGGCGCACGAGCATGGTTCAGCCGTTAGTGCCCAAAGTGGCACGGGTAAAGGAGCGGAACGAGCGCGAGATCCACGATTCTGAATTCTCCCTTGGGCGTTCCCCCTTGGTTTCGAGCAAGATATAGGCGTCTTTATACCATTGGCTATCGGGGAAATTATGCCCCAGCACCGCCGCAGCGGTTTTGGCTTCATCCATCAGCCCCATGCCCATATAGGCCTCGACAAGGCGCGAGAGCGCCTCCTCGACATGCTTGGTTTGCTGATATTTGACAACCACCTCCCGGAAGCGATTGATCGCGCCGGTATAATTGCGCCTTTGCAGATAATAGCGCCCAACCGTCATCTCTCTGCCCGAGAGTTGGTCGCGTGCCCCGCGAATACGCTCATTGGCATCGCGGACATATTCCGAATTCGGCCATTTACGCACCAGATCTTCCAGGGTAGCAAGCGCCTTTTCTGCCCGCTCCTGATCGCGGTTGATATCGAGAATTTGGTTATAATAGCCCATCCCGACCAGATATTGCGCATAGGGGGTTTCCGGCGTTGCCGGATAGAGCTGCACATAGCGCCGCCCATACCCAATCGCTTCCGGGTAGAGCCCGCCTTCATATGAGGAATAGGTTGCCAGCAGCAGCGCCCGCTTCGACCATTGCGAATAGGGATATTGCTTTTCAAGCTCCATGAATTTTTTGGCAGCGCCTTGAAAATCCCGGGCTTCGATCCGCGCCAAGCCATCATTATAGAGCACATCGGCTTTTTCGTCTTTGCCAAGGTCGCTCTTGGGGCCTTCATCGCCGAACGGATTGAACGACGACAGGGTTTCACACGCCCCCAAGGCCAGCGTAAGCGCCAGAACGGGAGCAAGCTTGCACAGCGCTTTCTTGAAAGAAATCATAGCGGTACCCCTAGTCTTGATCCTTGAAAACCACATAAGATTTTCCGCTCCACAGCACAGAATCCCTTTATCTCGTGCCAGCTTTAATACATTTGCACAAGGAGGGGAACCACCTTGCCGTGATTTTAATCCCGCTAATCCGCACGCTCTGAAACGCGCATCCTGAAACGCGCGTTCTGGGTAAAAGGCCGCCCCCCGCCGCAGCCATTTGCGGCAGGCTTGCGGCAAAAGGCATTCTGCGGCACATTGAGCGTCAAGATACCCCTGCTCAATCATCCACTCCCAATTATCCATACCTGTGAGGAAACCATGCTGACCCTTGATCAAGCCCGCACCATTGCCGATACTGCCCTACAGCTTGGCACCACCAAAAAATTCAAGCCGCTCTCCGTGGTGGTGCTCGATGCCAGAGCCCAACGCAAAGTTGTGCTCACGCAAGATAACACCTCCCTCAAACGCGCGGAAATCGCCTACGGAAAAGCCTATGGCGCCCTCGCCATGGGCACGGGCTCCCGCGCCTTGATGACCATGGCCGCCGAACGCCCGAATTTCATGGCGGCCGCCATGCATGTGGCGGATGGCGCGTTGGTTCCGGTCCCCGGCGGGGTATTGATCCGCAAGGAGGGCGTGGTGATCGGCGCGGTCGGCATTTCCGGCGATACCTCCGATAACGATGAAGCCGCCGCCATTGCCGGTATCGAGGCGGCTGGCCTCACGGCAGATCCTGGCGCATAACCCGCCAATCTCGGGGGGGCACCCGCAAATTGAACCCCGGAAAAAGCGCCTGCGCTCCCTATGGCGATCCTCAATGCAGAGCAAAGGGTCGCCTAAAAAAGAGCATGCGCCACAAAAGCCGTCACCAAAGCTGTGCCGCGAACTCACAAAGCCGCAAACAACGAAGCGCCCAACAAAAAAGCGCCCAAAGGCGCTTTTGCAGGTTGAATTGTAAAGATTAAGAAAACTCAAGCATCCCAGACGTTTGAAAAAGCCCGCAAGCGGCTCTATCAATCCCTTTGTGGCGCAATCCCTTTGTGGGGACATGCCTTACTTGATCTTGGTTTCCTTGAATTCCACGTGTTTTTTAGCAACCGGATCATATTTCTTGAAAGAAAGCTTATCGGTTGCCGTACGGGCATTCTTTTTGGTGACATAAAAATAGCCGGTATCCGCCGTGGAAAGCAGCTTGATCTTGATGGTTGCGGCCTTAGCCATGGGATAATCCTCGCAAAAAACACCACGCGCCAAAGCGCATCTTCTATTGCGCTCTCTTTTCCGGAATTTCGGGTAAAAGTCAAGCCACTGCTTGACCCCCAAGGCGCAGATGCGCAGTATCATATCCTGCACGCGCATAAAAGCCGCGTCTCATTTCCTCCAGCAAAGCGCCTTGCCCATGCCCAATGGCCTCCCCAGCGCGGATACGCCCCCTGTTCTCGCCCCCCACGACGCCCAAGCCGACGGGTTGCGGGTCGATCTCGATGGGTTTGAAGGCCCGCTGGATTTGCTGCTCGATCTGGCGCGCCGCAACAAGCTCGATCTGACCGTAATGGCGCTGCGGCCCTTGGTCGAACAATACCTCGCCTATATTGCCAAAGCGCAAGCGCTCAAGCTCGATCTGGCGGGCGATTATCTGGTCATGGCCGCCTGGCTGACCTTGCTTAAATCGCGTGCTTTGCTGCCAAAACCGGCTGCCGACCACCCTGACCCAGAACAAGCGCTTGAAGCCTTGGCGGCAAAATTGCAAGCAGCAGAGCAGGCCCGCACCTTGGGTGCCCATTTGCGCACGCTCTTTGAAGCCCAGGGCGAAACCTATCCGCGCGGCCAAGGTATCCCCCTTGCTGCCGAGCGCGCCCCTTTCTGGCAAGTTGATACGCTCGATCTGGCGCGTGCCTATCTGGCCTTGCGCTTGCGCAAGGTCGAGCCGCATTACACCCCCCCGATGCGCCGCGTTCTGGCAATACCGGAAGCGCGCGAACGCTTGATCACAGCGCTGCGCCGCCAAGACGCATCCGCGCCGGACGCGGTATGGCATCCCTTGACCGATCTTATCCAATTCCACGCGCAACACCTTGAAACACCAGATGAAACCACCCCCATCAGCCGCCTCGCTTCAAGCCTGGTTGCGGCCCTGGAATTAACCCGCGAACACCGCACCGCCTTGCGCCAAGCAACCCCTTTCGACCCAATTTATGTGCGCCAAACCCATTTGC
>CAZGKS010000080.1:0-8445 GCA_964526275.1 uncultured Methylobacterium sp.
CTCGTATTCCACGCCAAACCGGGCGCGGAAGGTGCCGCCGCCATCCTTGACATGCAGATTGGTATTATAAAGCTGATGCGTGCCCGGATGCCGATATTCCGGCGTGCCCCAGCACGGCCAGGGCAGGCCGTAATAATCGCCTGCAATCTCTGCCGGGGCGTCGGCTTTGGCGCGCAAGGTCACCAGATCGAATTTATCCTGGTTTTTCATATGCGCTTTCAAGCGCTCGGGCGATTGACCGCAATAGCCGGTCGACCAGCCGCCACGATTGATCTCCCGCAGGATGGATTCGGGCTCCGGCTCCTCCCCGAATTTGCCTTTGACAAACTTGATGTTCTTGAACATCTCCGCCTTGAAACCCAATTTGTCGGCAAAGCGGCTGATCACCCAATAATCATTGGCGCTCTCAAAAATCGGCTCGACGATCTTTTCGCCCCACTGGATGGAGCGGTTGGAAGCCGTACGCGACCCTGCACATTCAAATTGCGTGGACATGGGCAGCAGATACGTGCCGTTCTTGCGGTTTGAAATATGCGCAAAGGTTGTGGGATGCGGGTCGGCGACTACCAGCAATTCCGCCTTTTCAAGCCCCTTCACCATTTCCGGCATGCGGGTGACAGTGTTGCCGCCATGGCCCATAATGAACAGGCCCTTGACCGTATCGCGCTGGGCAACATCTTTTTTATCGAACGAGACAGCATCAAACCAGCGCGTTGACGGGATGCCGGGCACACCCATCATCGAGGTTTCCTTGCCGTCTGCGCCCTTGGTGGTGTCAAAACGCGCCTTGACCCACTCGAAATCGGTCTCCCAGACGCGGGACCAATGCTTCCAGGCCCCGTCATCAAGGCCATAATACAGCGGCAATGTGGTGACATCGAGCCCCAGATCGGTCGCGCCTTGCACATTGCAATGGCCACGGAAAATATTTGCCCCCGTGCCCGGCGCGCCGACATTGCCGGTGGCGAGCAGCAAGGTGCAGAACGCGCGGACATTGGCCGTGCCGACCGTTTTTTGCGTCGCGCCCATGCACCAGATCAGGGTGGAGGGCTTTTGGGTTGCAAATAATTTGGCAACGCGCTCCAGCTGCGCCCCCGGAATACCGGTCACGCGCTCGGTTTCCTCCGGTGTCCATTTTTCGACCTCTTTGCGCACAAGGTCCATGCCGTAAACGCGCTGCTCGATAAAGGTTTTGTCTTCCCAGCCGTTTTTGAAAATATGATGCAGCATGCCCCATATGACCGGAATATCGGTACCCGGCCGCATGCGGACATATTCCGTGGCATGAGCGGCGGTGCGGGTCATGCGTGGGTCAATGACGATCATGTTGGCGCGGTTGGCTTCCTTGCCAGACAGCACGTGCTGGAGCGAAACCGGATGCGCTTCGGCCGGGTTGCCGCCCATAATGATCATGGTTTTGGCGTTACGAATATCGTTATACGAATTGGTTTGCGCGCCATAACCCCAAGTATTGGCCACCCCGGCCACCGTGGTGGAATGGCAGATACGCGCCTGATGATCGATATTATTGGTGCCCCAATAGGCCGCAAACTTGCGAAACAGATACGCGCCCTCGTTTGAGAACTTGGCAGAGCCTAAAAACCACATCGAATCTGCACCAGATTTCTCACGGATTTCCAGCATTTTCTTGGAGATCTCGTCGAAGGCGACATCCCACGAAATGCGCTGCCATTCCCCATTGACCAGTTTCATCGGGTATTTGAGCCGCCGCTCGCCCTTGACGATCTCGCGCACCGCCGCGCCCTTGGCGCAATGCGTGCCGCGATTGATCGGGCTGTCCCAGGCTGGTTCCTGCCCCACCCACACGCCTTCCTGAACCTCGGCTTTCACCGTGCAGCCCACCGAACAATGCGTGCAAATGTTGGTTTTGATCTCTACCGGTGCGCCCGATTTGGGCATCGCGGCCTTGGCCTCCCGCACCGCCCCAAAAGAGAGGGTCGAGAGCGCGGCAACGCTCCCTGCTGCCAAACCAGAGCGGCGCAAAAACGCGCGCCGGTCGAGCTTTTCGGTCGCGAGCGCTTGAATGCCGCCCCCCAGAGAGACCCGCGCGCCCGAAATGGTCGCCACCTGCCCTTGTTTCCGTTTGATCAACATAGCCTGCTCCGTTTTGGGAGAGAATTGGTTTTCACGAGGATAGATGCGCATCCAAAGCTACGGATGCTGCCTAAACAACCGGCGATCTCACCGATTGGTTGCATAGTATTTTTTGACGTGCTCAGTCTCGCGATAGCGCGATTTGGTCTGCTCCCGCGCATTTTCTGCCGCCTGGACCGGCGTAACAACCGCCCCCGCACCAAGCACGGCAGCAGAAGCGCTCATAAACCCAGCCCCCAAAAACCCGCGACGCGAGGCAATCGGGGCGGTTTTGGCCGGAATATCAGGGCCATTTTTGTTGTGATCACGCATACCATTTCCTCCTCTATGCAAGGGATCCGTAGCCGCGATACGGTCGATAAGGGTACACCGAAAACGCGGTACCCGCACCAAAAGACCGATCATCCGGCTACATTACCCTTTTTGTCTCCCGGGGTTTTGAAGAATTCAAACCCCCATTCTGTATGTTTTCGCCCAAGGATACGTGAGTTGCGCCCCCTTGATGCTAAAATATTCTAGACCCTACATACCCCAGGCCGCCTGTGCCTTAAGCTGCCTGCGCTTCTTCCAGAGCGAAAGCCTCGCGCTCCAACTCAATAAACACCTGCCCCAAGCGGCCAACCGCCCGATAAAACCGCGCTGAGGGCGCAGCTTCCAGATCGAGAAAGAATTTTTCTGCCCAGGGCGATAAATGCCGAACAAAAAACGCCTGTTCGTGCTGGAGGCTCTGGCCTTCGGGATGTTTTGGGTCAAGGTTTTGGGATGCAGGAATTCCGCCCCCCATATTCCCAGACCCCATATTCCCCTGCCCCATATTCCCCTGCCCAAGCGCCAAAGCCGCCATCGCTTCGCAAAGCACGCCGATATGATCCTCGGGCTCGCTTAAGCCCTCCTGCCGGATAAATCCGCGTTTCTTGAGGTCCTGGCGCACGCGAACCAGCGGGCGCTCATGGAGAAAGCCCGTGAGATAGTAAGAGGCGTAAGGCAATAATTCGCCGCGTCCTACCCCGATAAACAGGTCGAAATATTCGCGGGCAATGGCATCGACCTGCGTGACATCGGCAGCAGCCCGCACGCCTTCCAGCGCTACGCCCAAGGGGGTATCGTTGCCAGCGAGCGCGCGCAGGGTGATCAACAGTTTTTCATCCGGCACCCGCAGGGTCAGATGCGCCAGCGCAAGATAAAGCGATGCCCGCTCGGTATCCAGCGGATCGGGCGCTGCATGGGCCTGCATCTGCGCGGCGGCTTCATAGGTGGGCGCCGCATGGGTGAGCGCATCCGCCTTATCAAGGGCGGCACCATAAAGATCAGGGCGGAGCACTGTGCGCGAAACCCCGGTCGTATGTTCAACGGCTAGAACGCGCTCGGCAGGCACTTTGCTCCACGAAGAAACCGATGGTTGCGCAACCCCAAGCGCCCGCGCCAGCGCGGAAATTCCGCCCATTGCGCTGATTGCCTGCTGAAGCCCGGCATCCCGTTGTGCCATGAACGGCCTTCCCCCTGTTGTCGTTTTCCCAAGCCGTCGCGTCATGCGATCTGTTTTTTGTCTTATTTGGGTTTTGAGACCTTATAATCCGTCCTGCGCAGAAAGAACGATCCCCCTGATGAGGGGCGATCGACCCGCCTATGCATTTTTCTCTTCTCAAAACCAAGGATCAGTATAGGCGAAACCTATAGGCCTGCAAGGGGTATTGTTTCGAATCTAAAACAGCACATTCGCAAGCAGTATATGCGTTTTTGCAAAAAAAACACCTCGCGTCATCAAAACGCGGGGTGTTTTTAGGATATTCCACATCCGATATGTTTCCGGCCAGAGCCTTTTCGATTTTGAAGGATGCCAAAGCGACAGGCAGCATCCCAAAGAGACCTTACCCCCAAGCGGGCGCCAAGCGGTGTCTCTCCTATCGCGCCCTGCAAGAAAGGCGATTATTCGCCCTGTTCGCGCGAGGCGGCAGCTTCCGCCTTGATTTTCGCCTCGATATCCTCGCCGGTTTCCTGATCGACAACCTTCATGGAAAGGCGGGTCTTGCCGCGTTCGTCAAAACCCATAAACTTGACCTTCACGCGGTCGCCGTCCTTCACCACATCGGTGGTTTTGGCAACCTTGCGATTGGCCAGTTGCGAGATATGCACCAGCCCGTCGCGCGCGCCAAAGAAATTGACGAAGGCGCCAAATTCCATGGTTTTGACGACCGTACCTTCATAAATCTGGCCCACTTCCGGGTCTGAAGCGATCGATTTGATCCAGTTCATCGCTGCCTTGATCTTCTCGCCGTCGGAGGAGGCAACCTTGATCGTGCCATCATCTTGAATATCGATCTTGGTGCCGGTTTTTTCGGTGATTTCGCGGATGACCTTGCCGCCGGAGCCGATCACTTCCCGGATTTTATCCGGGTTGATCTTGATCGTCTCGATGCGCGGGGCATATTGGCCAAGCTGGCCGCGCGGCTGGTTGAGCGCATCGGCCATCTTGCCCAAAATGTGCAACCGGCCACCTTTCGCCTGATCGAGCGCAACGCGCATAATCTCTTCGGTGATGCCGTCGATCTTGATGTCCATTTGCAGCGAGGTCACGCCCTTGGCGGTACCGGCGACCTTGAAATCCATATCGCCCAGATGGTCTTCATCGCCCAGAATATCGGAGAGAACCGCATAGCGTTTACCCTCCAGGATCAGCCCCATGGCGATGCCGGCAACCGGCGCTTTGAGCGGCACGCCCGCATCCATGAGGGCAAGTGAGGCGCCACAAACCGTGGCCATGGAGGACGAGCCGTTCGATTCCGTGATCTCGGAAACAACGCGCATCGTATAGGGGAATTCATGCGCTGCGGGCAGCATCGGGCGCATGGCACGGAAGGCGAGCTTGCCATGGCCGATTTCGCGGCGACCAGGCGAGCCCATACGGCCGGTTTCGCCGACCGAATAGGGCGGGAAGTTATAATGCAACATGAAGCGCTCGCGGCGCGACCCTTCCAGTTCGTCGATGATCTGCTCATCATCGCCGGTGCCGAGCGTGGCAACCACCAAAGCCTGGGTTTCCCCGCGTGTGAACAGCGCTGAACCATGCGCGCGCGGCAGCAACCCGACTTCCGAAACAATGTTGCGAACGTCGGTCAGGCCACGGCCATCGATGCGTGATTTGGTATCAAGGATATTCCAGCGGACGATTTTCGCCTGCACTTCCTTGAAAACGCCTTTGAGCTGTTCCGGATCGAATTTGGCTTCTCCGCCTTGAGGCATAAAAGCAGCCATTACCTTGGCTTTGGCGGCATCCACCGCGTTATAACGCGCCTGCTTTTCAACAATTTGATACGCGGCCCGCAAATCGGCTTCCGCAACCTCCAGCACGGCTTTCTCGATATGCGAGACATCCGGAGGCGTAAAATCGCGTGGCTCCTTGGCCGCTTTTTCTGCCAATTCGATGATCGCGGCCAAAACCGGCTGGAAGCCCGCATGGCCATGCATCACGGCGCCGAGCATCACGTCTTCCGGCAGCTCCTTGGCTTCGGATTCTACCATCAAAACGGCATCGCCCGTACCGGCCATCACCAGATCGAGCGCAGAATCCGCCATCTGGTCCAGACGCGGGTTGAGCACGAACTGGCCGTTGATATAAGCTACCCGTGCTGCTCCCACCGGCCCCATGAAGGGAACGCCCGACAAGGTGAGCGCGGCGGAAACTGCCACCATCGCGACGATATCCGGGTCGTTTTCGAGGTCATGGCTCAGAACGGTCACGACAATCTGGGTTTCGTTGCGGTAGCCATCCACAAAAAGCGGGCGGATCGGGCGGTCAATAAGGCGCGAAACCAGCGTTTCCTTTTCGGAAGGTCGACCCTCCCGCTTGAAAAAACCGCCCGGAATACGCCCGGCCGCGAAGGCCTTTTCCTGATAATTCACGGTGAGGGGGAAAAAATCGATCCCCGGCTTGGCGTCTTTGGCCGAAACGACGGTCGCCAGCACGGTTGTCTCGCCATAAGTGGCCAAAACGGCGGCATCGGCCTGGCGGGCGATGCGGCCGGTTTCGAGGGTGAGCGGGCGCCCGGCCCAATCGATCGATTGACGATGAATGTTGAACATAGAAGTTTCCTGAAAGGTTGTGGCGTCTATGCCGCAAAAGCGGTCCGGCTCGCCCTGAAATCGCGCCAAGCACCCGCATAAGGGCGCATGACGCTCAAAATGCACCACAGCCATAAGCAAGATGGCGAGAAGCTTGTGGGCAAGCGGCCTGCTGGCACCGACCATGCCAGATAAAGGCTTGCTATCGGCCTTGTAAAAGGCGCGCGCTTAAGCTCCCGGCTATCCTGCTCGTTTAACGGCAGCGATGCCTATGGGAAGTCCCCACTGGGGGGCGCGTGCCCGGCCTTGGCAGGCCGAACACATTGGCATTCGCGCATTCATCGGCCAGCGGCACCGGTCGGTGTTAAGAACCGAAGGACCGCGCAAGCGAAAACGCGTCAAAACAACACAGTAGAGCTTCCGATCTGATCCAGTCAGATCAGAAACGCTTTAGCGGCGCAGGCCGAGACGTTCGATAATCGAGCGGTAACGCGCTTCGTCCTTGCGCTTGAGATAATCGAGCAGCGAGCGGCGCTGCGAAACCAGTTTGAGCAACCCGCGGCGGGAATGGTTATCCTTTTTGTGGGTTTTGAAATGCCCTGTCAGGTTGGCGATACGCTCGGAGAGCACGGCCACCTGGACTTCCGGCGAGCCGGTATCGCCAGCGGCCTTGCCATATTGCGCAATAAGGGCGCTTTTGCGTTCTTGTGTGATCGACATCGGGTTCTCCTGTGAAATGGCCCAGCCGGGATGTCGTCCAGCCGGGTCGGTAAAGGCCAAAAGCATGAATGCTAGAAAGCCGAAACGCTCCATAGCAGCAATTTTGTAAAAAGCCAGCCCTAAAACCATAAGCTTGCGCGGCAATGTTTTTGTAAAACCACACCCTTGCCTGAAACCCGTTCAGCGAATCTGGCCCTGCTCCAACCCTGAAACCCGCGCCTGAACCTCTGAAAGAGGCGATGCGCGATTCGGTATTTGCCGGAACAACTCCGGATCCATCCTGTATCAGGGGGTTTGGGAGGGCGCCTTCAGCATAGGCACCATGCGCGCCAAGGTCGCATCCTTGAGCAAAAGGTGGTGATAAATTGCCGCAACGGCATGAACGCCGGCCAGCATCATCAGGCCATGAGCCAACACCTCATGCACTTCTTCGAGTTGCTTGGCAAACCCGACATTCACCGCGAAGGGCGAGGGCAGCGGCAGCCCGAAAATCCCAACGGTGCGTCCCTTGGTCCAGGCGGCAACCAACCCAACCACCGGCAGCGCGATCAACAACAGATAAAGCAGGCCATGCGCGAGCTTCGAAGCCAGAACCATTGCCGGTGAAGACTCCAGCGAAGCGATATGCGGAGCCCTGCTGCGCCAGAAGATTCGCACCAAGGTAAGGCCAACAACCACAAGCCCAACCGACATATGCAAGCTGAGCAACCAGGCGCGAAAATCATTTTTGGGTAATGTTTCCCGCCATAAGCCAACGCCATAGGCGCCGATCACCAGCAGGGCGATCATCCAATGGAGCACTTGCGTGAGGGAATCATGTTTTTGAATTTGGCTGTGAGAAGGCATTTCGACGTCCTTTAAGGAAGGATTGTTCTTGCATAAAAGCAAAATTTATATTGCGCACAATAAAAATGAATGTGTTTAAAATGTGTCCTTTTAGGGCAGGATGGGTTTGGATGGAACCGCATCATGCTCTTATCTAAGTGCATAAGAACGTGTCTTTTTCCCTTGAGGATTCCATCAAAAGCAAAAACGCTCTAACGGGGGGGCGTTTTAAGCAGGGGGGCGTTTTAAGCAGGGGGGCGTTTGCCTGCTGATCCGTTTTCTTGCCGATCCAAGGAACAACGCTCCCGCCATGCACAAAGGCGCACTCCCCGATGCCTCATAGCGAAAGGCAAGGCGAGCCCCTTACCGCTTTTATCGCGGGGGGCTTCAACCGTGCCTTTGGGGGAGCGCAAAAAACCTGACCTTGGCGAAAAACGCGGTGCTTACACCGCGCTGCTTTCCTTGGTTTTTTCCGCGCGTTTGCGCTCGTTGGGGTCGAGCAGTTTTTTACGCAGACGGATGGATTTTGGCGTCACTTCCATCAGTTCATCGTCCTGAATCCAGGCCAAAGCGCGTTCCAGGGTCATGCGCAAGGGCGGGGTCAGGCGCACGGCTTCATCCTTGGAAGTGGTGCGGATATTGGTGAGCTTCTTGCCCTTGAGCACGTTCACCTCAAGGTCGTTATCGCGCGTATGGATACCGATCAGCATGCCCTGATAGACCTTC
>CAZGKS010000081.1:0-302 GCA_964526275.1 uncultured Methylobacterium sp.
CATCCAACCCGGCGACAAGATTCCCGTTCAACTGTGCGAGGATTTAGGGTAAAGAGCCCCATGCGATTTTTAGGCATTGAAACCACCTGTGATGAAACCGCCGCCGCCATTGTCGCGCGCGAACCTGATGGCACGCCGAGAATCCTGAGCAATCTGGTGCGCTCGCAAATTGCCGAACACACCCCCTTTGGCGGTGTGGTGCCGGAAATTGCCGCGCGCGCGCATATTGATCTGGTTGTGCCCATGGTAGCGCAAGCGTGTGCGCAAGCCGGGGTGGCGCTGGCGGATCTCGATGGAATTGC
>CAZGKS010000081.1:312-8432 GCA_964526275.1 uncultured Methylobacterium sp.
CCAGGGCTGATTGGCGGGGTGCTGGTTGGGCTCACCACCGCCAAGGCTTTGGCGCTGGGGCTTGGCAAGCCGCTTTTGGCGATCAACCACCTTGAAGCGCATGCGCTTACCCCGCGCCTGACCAACCAGACGCCGTTTCCGTATCTGCTGCTGCTGGTATCAGGCGGGCATACGCAGATTGTCGCGGTGGAGGGCGTGGGGCGCTACCGGCGGCTTGGCACGACAATCGACGATGCGATCGGCGAAGCCTTTGACAAAGTAGCCAAAATGCTTGGTCTTGGCTTTCCGGGCGGGGTGGCGGTTGAAAAACTGGCCGAACGCGGGGATGCGGAAAGATTCGCGTTTCCGCGCCCGATGCATGGGCGCAAGGAGCCCGATTTCTCGCTCTCCGGCCTTAAAACGGCGGTGCGGCTGGCAGCCCAAGCGCTTGAACCTGTCAGCGAGCAAGATGCCGCCGATCTATGCGCCTCGTTTCAGGCGGCGGTGATCGATTGCGTGGTCGATCGGTTGCGGGTCGGGCTGCGCGCGTTTCGCGAGGTGTTGGGCTGTGCCCCCACCGCTTTGGTTGTCGCCGGGGGGGTAGGCGCCAACCGCGCCTTGCGCAATGCGTTGGCGCGGTTTTCGACCGGGGCGGGCGTGCCGCTGGTGGTGCCGCCGCCCAAATTATGCACCGATAATGGCGCCATGATCGCCTGGGCGGGGATCGAGCGGTTTTCTGCCGGGTTTTCCGATAGCTTTGCGGTCGCTGCGCGCCCGCGCTGGCCGCTTGATGAAGAACGCGCCGCGCCGGGAGCACGGGCATGAAGGCGCCCTCCCCCCTATCCGCTTCTCCCTTACCCTCTGCTCCCGGTCATGCGGGAGAGGCGCTGCACCGAATCGGCGTGATCGGGGCTGGCGCATGGGGAACGGCCTTGGCCATTGCCTTTGCGCGCGCGGGCCGCACGGTTACGCTATGGGGGCGCAATCCAGAGCAAATGCACCGCATGCGCAGCACCGGGCAGGCAAGCGAGGCGCTGGGCGGCCTGGTGCTGCCGCCTGCGCTGACGTTGACAGCGGATTTGGCGGATATTGTCGCCCTGCAGGCCTTGGTGGTGGCAGTGCCCACGCAAAACTTGCGAGAGGTTGCTACCGCCATGGCGCCGCATTTGAGCGGCGGGTTTGAGGGCAGGTTTGGCACAATCCCGATTTTATCGGCCGCCAAGGGGATCGAGCGGGGGAGCGGCGCTTTTGTGACCGATATTCTGCGCGAGAGTATCGAGAACGGGCGCGGCAACGAGGGCGGGCGTGCTGCCTCCCTGCCCACAATTGGCCAATATGGCCTTCTCTCCGGCCCGTCCTTTGCCATCGATGTCGCGCGCGGGCTGCCCACCGCGATCGTGCTGGCCATGGCCGATGAGGCGCAAAGCCGTGCGTTGGCGCTGGCGCTGTCCTCGCCGCAATTGCGGCTTTATGCCTCCACCGATATTGCCGGGGTTCAAATTGGCGGCGCGGCCAAAAATGTACTCGCCATCGCCGCCGGGATCGTGATGGGCAAGGGACTGGGGGAAAGCGCGCGCGCAGCGATCATCGCGCGGGGCTTTGCAGAAACACGCCGCTATGCGCTGGCGCATGGTGCCCTGGGCGAAACCTTGATGGGGCTTTCCGGCATGGGCGATCTGGTGCTTTCCGCCGCCTCGCTGCAATCGCGCAATTACGCGCTGGGGTTTGCCTTGGGGCAAGGCCAAAGCCTGGCAGACGTGCTTGCAGGCGGAAAACTGGCGGAAGGGGCTTTTACCGCCGAAATTCTGGCGCGCACCGCGCAGCAACAGGGGATCGATATGCCGGTTGTGCAGGCGGTGGCGGCGGTGTTGGCGCAAACGCAGGATATTGACACCGCGATCCGCCTGCTGCTTGCCCGCCCGCTCAAACACGAGCAGGAATAGGCCCTGCTTGGCCAGAACAAAGCTTGGCCAGAACAGCGCGCTGAAACAATAAAAACCTTTTAAAACAGAGCAATAAGGCAAACAATATGGCGCATTGGCTGGTCAAATCCGAACCCTTCAAATGGTCGTGGGCGCAGCAGGTCGCCGCCGGAGCGCATGGCACGTTCTGGGACGGGGTGCGCAATCATCTGGCTAAAAAGCATTTGCTGGCCATGAAAAAAGGCGAGCACGCGTTTTTTTACCATTCCAATGAGGGGCTGGAGATTGTGGGGATCGTGGAGGTTATCCGCGAGGCGTATCCAGACCCGACCGCAGACCCCGGCACGCCGTGGGTGGGGGTGGAATTTGCCGCTGTCCGACCGCTCGCTAACCCGGTTTCGCTCAAACATATCAAAGCGCTGCCAGAGCTTTCACAGATGGCGCTGGTTACGTCCATGCGTCTTTCTGTCCAGCCGGTAACGGAGGATGAATGGGCGCTGATTTGTACGCTTGGGGCGTAAAGACGCGCTAATCCGCGTGTTCGGGGCGCATTTCCTTCACGCGAACCGGTATCCACTTCGCTCGGAAATGCTTTAGGGTGTTGGTTGGGCGCATTTCCTTCACGCGAACCGGTATCCACTTCGCTCGGAAATGCTTTATTGTCTCGCTGTTTTTCGAATCGCTTGATGATTCCCAAATTTCGTGATTCCCAAATAAGGATACGTGGGCGAATGCGTAACTCTTTCACAATCAGCGGGCTTGTTTTTAGCGTGATGGTGAGCGCAATGGTTGCGGCTTTGGCGCAACCTGCGCCCGCGCTCTTCCCCCCCAGGCTTTTGCCTGTGGCAGCGACCCCCGCGCCGCCCGCCTCCCCGGCTGCGCCTGTGCTGCCGGTTGCGCCACCGCGCGAGGCAACCAGCGATTCCGATTTGCTCCATACCGAGATCAGCCAGATCGAGGCTGTGCTTGCCCAGCGCCCGCTCAATGAGGTCCGCCTTGGGGCCCAACGCGACCGGATAGGGCCGCTGCGACAGCGCATTCAGGATATCGTGCAGCGTGAACAGCCCCGGGTAGAAGAGTTCCGCGCGCGTATCGAGCAGCTTGGCCCGCCACCAGAAGCAGGCAAAGGCACCGAAAGCGAGAGCGTGGCGCAAGCGCGGGCGGAATTGCAGCGCCATTTGAAAGAGGCCGATGAAAGGCTCCGCCTTGCGCGCGCGCAAGGGTTGCGGCTCGATCAATTACGCGAAAATATCAGTGATATTTACCGCGAAAACTTTACCACCGCCTTGTTTAAAAGCGATTATTCCATTTTATCGCCCAATTTATGGATCGGGGCGCTGCAAATCTTGCCAACCGATCTGCGGGCTTTCAAGGTGTTTGCCCAACAATGGGGCGCTGCGGTCAAGGCTAATTTGACCTGGTATGAGCTGATCTTGCTAAGCGTTATCTTGCTGGGAGCGGGGGTTGTGTTGCCGCGCGCGCGGCGCTGGGTACGATATAGCACTTTTGGCTTGCACCCAACCGAAGAGGGCGTTGCGGAAGCCAGCCGGTTTGAGAAAGTGTTGATCGCCTTGCGCGCTTTTGCGCTTAACGGGGTCATCCCGGCCGTTTTTTTGCTGCTGCTGTATCTTTTGTTCCGGGAATTCGGCTTGCTGCCCGGCCGGTCCTTGTTTGTTGCGCGGGCGCTGTTTTCCTCGCTCGCCCTGATTGCGGGGGTCAGCGCGATCGGGATCGGCATTCTGGCGCCCTACCGGCCTGAAGCACGGCTGTTTGCCCTGCCCAACGGCATTGCCCGATCGAGTTGGCTGGCCTTGCGGCACGTTACGCTGCTGATCGCGCTGGGGCGGTTTTTTGATGCGCTGGAGAGCGTGATTGTCGCCTCCTCCCTGGTGGTCAATTTGACCAAGGGCTTGATCACGCTGGGGGTTGGGCTTGTGCTGCTGCAAATGATGCGCCGCGTTTTCAACGATACAAGGCTGGAGCAGGAGCAAGCCCAAACTCCCGCGCAGGCGATTTCTCCGCGCGCGCTCCTGCTGGTGCGGCTTGCCGGATGGGGCGCCTCGATCAGTATTCTTGGCGCTACCTTGTTGGGATTTATCACGTTTGCGTCGTTCTTGATCGATCAATTGCTGTGGCTGGCGCTGCTGGCGACGGGGCTGGTGATCGCGCTGGTGTTTATCGAGGAAGGGCTGGGGGCGGGGTTATCCTCCCGCGGGGGGCTGGGCAAAAAAATACGCGCAGCGACGGGGCTTTCGGCTTCCTCGCTCGATCAGATCAGCGTGTTGGGAGCGGGGGCTGCGCGGCTGGTGCTGTTCTTGATGCTGGGCGTGCTGGCTTTGGCGCCGTGGGGCATCGATTCGGGCAGTTTTGCAGATACGATGCGCGAGATTTTCTTCGGTTTCCAGCTTGGCGGGGTGACCATTTCACTCTCCAAGATCATTCTGGCGGTGGTTTTGTTTTTGCTGGGGTTTTTTGTTACCCGCTCGATCCAGTCGTGGCTCGATAAACGCTATTTGCCGCATACGACGCTCGATATGGGGCTGCGTAACTCCATCCAGACCATTCTGGGCTATATCGGCGTGCTGATCGCCAGCATGGTGGCGATGGGGCAATTGGGGGTTCCGCTCGAAAAACTCACCATCGTGGCCGGGGCGCTCTCTGTCGGCATTGGTTTCGGGCTGCAATCGATCGTCAATAATTTCGTTTCCGGGCTTATTCTGCTGTGGGAGCGGCCCATCCGGGTGGGGGATCTGATCGTGGTGAGCGGGGAGCAAGGCACGGTCAAGCGGATCAATGTGCGGGCAACCGAAATCCGGACGGCGGACCGGGCGACCTTGATTGTCCCCAATGCGGAGTTCATTTCCGGCCGGGTAAAAAACTGGATGCTCAATGATCGCCATGGGCGGATTGTTATCCCGATCAGTGTTTCCAACCACGCCAAACCGCGCCGGGTGCAGGAAGTGCTGCTCAATATTGCGCTGGCGCACCGGGAGGTGCTGAGCGACCCTGCGCCCAATGTCGCCTTTTTATCGATTGGTGAAACGCAGCTTGAGTTTGAGTTGCGGTGCTATGCCGATGCGGGGGCCATGGGCGCGGTGCGCTCGGCGCTGCTGTTCGAAATTTTCGACGCCTTGCAGGCGGAGGGGATCGCGTATTTGCGCAATTCCGGCGAGATTATTATCGGGAGCCAAGATGGGTGAATGCAAGACGGGTGAATAGCGGGGCGGGGCTTACCCCAGCCGCCCCAAAATCGGGAAAGCTTCCAGCAGCCAGAAGCCGACCTGCCCCATCGAGCCGGTGAGAAAAGCCAGGCCGGTCAGCACCAGCAACCCCCCCATCGCCCGCTCGATCCACACCATCCGGGTTTTGACATGGGCGGAAAACCGCGCAAACGGCGCCATGGCAAAGGCGGCGAGCAAAAAGGGGATGCCCAGCCCCGCTGAATACAGGGCCAGCAGCAAGGCGCCGCGCACCACGCTTTCTTCGGCGCTGGCCAGCGTGAGCACCCCGGCCAGCACCGGGCCGATGCAGGGGGTCCAGCCAAAAGCGAAGGCCAGCCCCATGATAAACGCGCCCACCAGCCCCGGAGGTTTGGGCAGGGTGACGCGTTTTTCCCGCGCTAGAATTGCCAAGCGGAACACGCCCAGAAAATGCAGCCCCATCCCCAGAATAACTACGCCGGAGATCTTCGCCAACGTATCGGAATAGGTGCGCAGCACGGTGCCGATCAGTGAGGCGCCCGCCCCCATCGCAATAAAGATGAGCGAAAACCCCGCAACAAAACACAAGGCCGTGCGCACCGCATGGCGGCGCAATTGCGGGTTGGTATGCGGCGCTTCCGCCAGATCGGCAAGGCTTTCACCCGCCAGAAACGCCAGATAGGGCGGCACCAGCGGCAGCACGCAGGGGCTCAAAAACGAGAGCAACCCTGCCGCAACTACCGCCAGCGGCGCGAGGTCCCCGGCCATGACCGCGCCTTACCCGGCCATCGCCTTCTGGAGGTTTTCATCGACCTTATCGAGGAAGCCGGTGGTGGAGAGCCATTTCTGGTCGGCGCTGACCAGCAAGGCGAGGTCTTTGGTCATGAACCCAGCTTCGACGGTATCGACGCATACTTTTTCGAGTGTGTTGGCAAAGCGGGCCAAAGCGTCGTTGTTGTCGAGCTTGGCGCGATGCGCAAGGCCACGCGTCCAGGCGAAAATGGAGGCGATCGCGTTGGTGGAGGTCTCACGGCCCTTCTGGTGTTCGCGGTAATGGCGGGTGACCGTGCCATGCGCGGCTTCCGCTTCCACGATCTTGCCATCGGGCGTCATCAGAACCGAGGTCATCAGCCCCAGCGAGCCGAAGCCTTGCGCCACGATGTCCGATTGCACGTCGCCATCGTAATTTTTGCACGCCCAGACATAGCCACCCGACCATTTGAGCGCGGAGGCGACCATATCATCGATCAGGCGGTGCTCATAGGTGATGCCCGCGTCCTTAAAGGCTTGCGCGTATTCGGCGTCAAAAACCTGCTGGAAGAGATCTTTGAAGCGGCCGTCATAGGCTTTGAGGATCGTGTTTTTGGTGGACAGATACACCGGATATTTGCGCATCAAGCCGTAAGCAAAGGAAGCTCTGGCGAAATCGATGATCGATTGATCGAGGTTATACATGGCCATCGCCACCCCGGCGCCGGGGAAATCATAGACCTCGTGTTCAATAACCTGCCCGTCTTCGCCCACCCATTTGATCATCATCTTGCCCTTGCCGGGCACCTTGAAATCGGTCGCGCGGTATTGATCGCCAAAGGCGTGGCGGCCCACGACAATCGGCGCGGTCCAGCCGGGCACCAGACGCGGCACGTTGCGGGCAATGATGGGCTCGCGGAAGATCACGCCGCCCAGAATGTTGCGGATCGTGCCGTTGGGCGATTTCCACATTTTCTTGAGGCCGAATTCCTGCACGCGTGCTTCATCGGGGGTGATGGTCGCGCATTTGATCGCCACGCCGTGGCGCTTGGTGGCTTCGGCGGCATCAATGGTTACCTGATCGTTGGTAGCGTCGCGGTTTTCAATGCCCAGATCGTAATAATCAAGGGTGAGATCGAGATAGGGGAAGATCAGCTTCTGCTTGATCAGATCCCAGATGATGCGGGTCATCTCATCGCCGTCCATATCAACGACGGGGTTCTCAACCTTGATTTTTTTCATTGTTCGCCTTGCTCCGCGCCGGGGATTTAGCTCCCGGTTCCCCTTCTTCGCCCTGTGCGAAAAATTCTTATCCCGCGCTATAGCACCGCTTGGCGCGCAGCGAAAGATTGACGAAGGGCGAAGGTGCATGCACAAAAGGGACATGCTGGCTCCTAAACCTGTCCTTATCCTCGTGCGCCCACAATTGGCTGAGAATATCGGCATGTGCGCGCGCGCCATGGCCAATTTCGGACTCGAAACCTTGCGTCTGGTCGCCCCGCGCGATGGCTGGCCGCAAAAGGCGCGCCTGAAAAAAGGCGCTGTTTCTGCAGCAGCAGGCGCAACCAGCTTGCTGGAGCGCGCCGAACTGTTTGAAAGCGTTGAGGCAGCGTGTGCAGATCTTCACCGCGTCTATGCGACCACCGCGCGCGGGCGGGGGCAGGCCAAGCCGGTACTCTCCCCCAAATCGGCTATGGACGAAATGCGCGAGCGGCTGACTACCGGCCAGCGGGTGGGGATCTTGTTCGGGCCAGAGCGCACCGGCTTGAGCAATGAGGATGTTGCGCTGGCCAGCGCGGTGATCACGTTTCCGGTTAATCCGGATTTTGCCTCTCTCAACTTGGCGCAAGCCGTGCTGCTCATGGGGTATGAGTGGTTTTCGCCCATGGCAACGGCACACGGCATGGCGGTAGGGAGCCTATCGCCGGATGCAGAGCGCGCGCTTGCGGGGGGCGCGCTTGCGAACGAGGCTTTTGCGGGCGGGGCTTTTGCGCAAGGTGGGCATCCGGCTGCGGAACCTCTTGCCCTCCCGAAGGGGGGGCATGTGCGGGCGGGCTCGCCCGGCGATATGCCGGCAAGGCGGGCCAGCCTGTTCGCCTTTTTTGACGATCTTGAGGCACATCTTGCCCGCGCGCGCTATTTCTGGCCGCAGGATCGAAGGCCGGTCATGCAGCGCAATCTGCGCAATTTATTCCATAAAATGGACCCGACCGAGCAGGATATCCGCAAGGGGTTCTTCCGTAAGTATAGCGGGCTGACTGAATGGCAC
>CAZGKS010000082.1:0-8402 GCA_964526275.1 uncultured Methylobacterium sp.
GATCAAGCCTCAGCGGTAGAATGGAGCGCTCGGCAGGAGAGGCGGGCGCATCCATCCGCAGGGGGCCATGCGGCGCAAGAGGGGCATGGGGGATAAGTGGTTCACCCGGCATAGCGTTCTCCCACCCGGCTAAGGCCATAAGCGGCCGCATTGAGCACCAAAGTCAGCGCGAGCAGCACCATCCCTAGGCCAAGCGCCAGTGGCAGATCGCCCTTGGAGGTTTCAAGCGCGATGCTGGTGGTCATCGTGCGCGTATAACCGGCGATATTTCCGCCCACGATCAGAACCGCGCCGACCTCCGCACTGGCCCGCCCGAACCCCGCCAGCAACCCGGTGACGAGCGAAAAGCGGCCATCGAACAGCAAGGTGGGGACGGCTTTAAGCCCGGTGAGGCGCAAGGAGGTCAGGTATTCGGCGTATTCACGCCACAGATCTTCGCTCACTTGCCGCGTGATCGCCAGAATGATCGGAAAAACCAGCAGGCTTTGCGCCAGAATCATCGCGGTCGGGGTAAAAAGCCAACCCAACGCGCCCAAGGGGCCGGAGCGCGAGAGCAGCAAAAAGACCACCAGCCCGGCGACAACCGGCGGCAAGCCCATCAAGGTGTTGATGATCACGATCACGGCCGAGCGGCCATAAAAGCGCGATACGCCCAGCCACGCGCCAAGGGGCAAGGCAAAGCAGGCGGCGATCAGCACGGCCAGCAACGTGACCTTGAGCGAAAGCGCCACAATGCCGGTGAAAACCGGATCGAGGGTCAAGATCAGATCAAGAGCCGCAAAAAAGGCGCGTTGGACATCCATACGGGCTACGATACAAGCCTTAACCAAAAAGCCAAGCCTGAAATTTCATCCCCCTTACCCCGTTGGAGCCTATCGGGTTGGAGCGGATCTGAACGGCGGGCGATGGATTGCTTGTCGCGGGTTGTTTGCTGAAATCGGCGGCCATTTTGGCGCGTTCTGACCCTAGGGCAATTCCACCATGCGCCCCTGCGCGAGCGTAACGCGGCGATCCATCCGTTTGGCAAGCTCAAGGTTATGCGTTGCTACCAACGCGGCGATTCCCGCCTGATGCACCAAAGCGCGCAAGGTTGCAAAAACATGCTCGCCGGTGGTGGGGTCGAGGTTGCCGGTGGGCTCATCGGCCAGCAGCAGGCGCGGGGTATTGGCAACCGCCCGGGCAATGGCGACGCGCTGTTGTTCGCCGCCGGAAAGTTCGGTCGGGCGGTGTTCAAGCCGGGCGCCCAGCCCCAGGAAACGCAAGATTTCTTCCGCGCGCGCGCGCGCTTCCTCGGCGGCCAGACCGGCAATCCGCTGCGGTAAAATCACGTTTTCCAGTGCAGAAAATTCCGGCAAAAGATGATGAAACTGATAGATAAACCCGATTTCCGTGCGGCGCAACCGCGTACGTTCCGCTTCCCTAAGATGCGCCGTGGCGACTTGCCCGATAAACACTTCGCCTTGATCGGGGTGTTCGAGCAACCCGGCAATATGCAGCAAGGTGGATTTACCGGTGCCGGAAGGGGCAACCAGAGCGACCATTTCGCCTGCTGCGACCGATAAATCGACACCCTTGAGCACTTCAACCACGTTGCTGCCCTGCTGGTAGTGACGGGTGACATTGGCAAGCTGGAGCGCGGCTGTGGTCATCCTTCCCCCCGCAGCGCTTCAACGGGGTCAAGCCGCGCTGCGCGCCAGGCGGGATAGAGCGTGGCCAGCAGCGACAAGGTGAGCGCCATGCCAACAATCGCCACAACCTCATTGGCGCGGACATCGGCCGGCAGGCGCGAGAGGAAATAAAGCTCTGGCGGGAAAATAGAGGTGCCGGAAAGCGATGAGACAATCTGCCGCAAGCTTTCAACATTGCTGGCGATCAGCAAGCCAAGCAGGAAACCAAAGAAGGTTCCGCCCACGCCAATTGCGGCACCGGTGAGAATGAAAATCCGCAAGATCGCCCCGCGCGAAGCCCCCATGGTGCGTAAAATGGCAATGCCGCGTGATTTGTCTTTCACCAGCATGGTCAGGCCGGAAATGATATTGAGCGCTGCGACCAGCACGATCATGGTGAGGATAAGGAACATCACGTTGCGCTCAACTTCCAGCGCGCCAAAAAACGTGCGGTTGCGAAAGCGCCAATCGGTGATCGCAACCGGTTTGCCTGCGGCCTCGCGGATGGCAGGCAGAACGCGGTCGACATCATCGGGTTTTTCAATGAACACCTCGATATTGCCCGCTTGCCCCTCCATATCGAAATAAAGCTGCGCTTCGCCCAACGGCATGAAAATGAACGAGGCATCGAATTCGCTCATGCCGACTTCAAAAATCGCCGTGATTTCATAGGATTTCTGGCGTGGGGCGGAACCAAACGGCGTTGCAGGCCCTTTGGGCGAGATCAGGCGCACCTTGTCGCCAACCCCAACGCCCAGATACCCAGCCATACGGCGGCCGATCGCGATTTTCTCGGAGCCGTCAAAGCTGCTGATCGTGCCATCGAGAATTTTCTCGGAAACAGCCTTGAAGTTTTTAAGATCCGCCTCCCGGACACCGCGCACCAGCGCGCCCGTGGTTTGCGCCGGGGCGGCTACCAGCACCTGCCCTTCGACAATGGGGGCGGCCAAGGTGACGCCTTTGACGCGGGCAATGCGGGCGGCAATGCCTTCGTAATCGGTCAAGCTATCCGCATAGGGCTGGACGAAAACATGCCCGTTGACGCCCAGAATTTTGCTCATCAATTCCTGGCGGAAGCCATTCATCACGGCCATGACAACGATCAGCGTGGCAACCCCCAGCATGATGCCCAGAAAGGAGAACCCGGCAATGACCGAAATAAACCCGTCCCGCCGTCTGGCGCGCAGATAGCGCCAGGCGATCTGGAGTTCGAGCGAGGAGAAAAGCCGCTGGATCATGCCGCCTTTATGCCCCGCAGATCCCGGCGATCGCATCCGCCGGGGTGAGCAATTCGCGCAAGCCTGTGGCCCGGCGTTTGAGTTCAACCTTGCCTTCGGCAAGCGATTTCGGGCCCAGAATAATTTGCCACGGCGTGCCGATCAGGTCATTGGTCGCAAATTTCGCGCCGGGGCGATCCTCGGTATCGTCGATCAATACATCTAGCCCTTTGGCGGTTAGCGCGGTATAAAGCGCACCACCAACGCGCGCAGTTTCGCTGTCGCCGGGTTTGAGATCCAGGATCGCAACATTGAACGGGGCGATGGCATCGGGCCAGATAATCCCGGCATCATCATGGCTGGCCTCGATGATAGCGGGCACCAGCCGCGAGGGGCCAATGCCGTAAGAGCCCATATGAACCGGCACTTCCTGCCCGTCCGGGCCTGCAACCACCGCGCGCATGGGTTCGGAATATTTGGTGCCGAAATAGAAGATATGCCCGACCTCAATGCCGCGCGCGGAAACCTGATCGGCGGGTGTGAGCGCAGAAAACGCCTGCGCGTCGTGCATTTCTTCGGTCGCGGCGTAAAGGGAGGTCCATTTTGCAACGATATCGGCCAAGCCCTCGTGGCTATCGAAATCGGTATCCGCCGGGGGCACGGGAAAGCCCAGATAATCCTTGTGGCAAAACACCTGGCTTTCGCCGGTTGAGGCCAAAATGATGAATTCGTGGCTTAAATCCCCGCCAATCGGGCCGGTATCGGCGCGCATCGGGATGGATTTTAGCCCCAGCCGCTCAAAGGTGCGCAAATAGGCCACGAACATGCGGTTATAGGCGTGGCGGGCTCCTTGCGCATCGAGATCGAAGGAATAGGCGTCTTTCATCAGGAATTCGCGCGAGCGCATGGTGCCAAAACGCGGGCGCACTTCATCGCGGAATTTCCATTGGATATGGTATAAATTGAGCGGCAGCGCTTTGTAGGAGCGCACGGAGGCGCGGAAAATCTCGGTGATCATTTCCTCGTTGGTGGGGCCAAACAGCATGTCGCGCTCATGGCGGTCGGTGATGCGCAGCATCTCCTTGCCATACGCGTCATAGCGCCCTGATTCGCGCCATAAATCCGCCGATTGAATGGTCGGCATCAACAATTCCTGCGCACCAGCGCGGTTTTGCTCCTCGCGGACGATCGCGCAGATTTTATTGAGCACACGCAACCCGAGTGGTAACCAGGCATAGATACCTGCGGATTCTTGCCGGATAAGCCCGGCGCGCAACGCCAAGCGATGCGAAATGATTTCCGCTTCCTTGGGCGTTTCCTTGAGGATGGGCAAAAAATAGCGGGAAAGGCGCATGATCGCTCCGCAAATCGAAGGAGAATCTCAATAATCTGCCCGCTTGTCTCACACTTGGCCATGGGCTTCAAGGGGCGCTGCCAAGAAAGGGCGGGCGAACAAGGCGGTGCAAAGCGGCGATGCCGTGCCTCTCGCTTATTGCCCAAGCAGACGTTTCAATTTGGCACGGCGGTTGGCAGGGGTATCGTTTGGCGTGATCGTGCCCGCAAAATCGCCGTTCTTGTCCATGAGGTACAAGGCGGCGGTATGGTCCATGGTATAGCCGCTGGGGGTGGGCACCTTGCGGTAATAAACCCGATACGCCTTGGCAAGGCTTGTCAGTTCTTCTGCCGATTGCGGCACCAGCCCGATAATACGCCCGTCAAAGGCAGAGATATAATCGGCCAGCAAGGCGGCGCTGTCGCGTTCGGGATCGACGGTTACAAAATAAACCCGCAAATCGCGCGCCAATGGGTCTAGCGCTTTGAGATCCTCGCTGATCTCCATCATCGCGGTCGGGCAAATATCGGGGCATTGTGTGAACCCGAAAAAGATCACAAACGGCTTGCCTTTAAGGCTGGTATTGGAAACA
This sequence comes from uncultured Methylobacterium sp., assembly GCA_964526275.1. Taxonomy (GTDB): domain Bacteria; phylum Pseudomonadota; class Alphaproteobacteria; order Rhizobiales; family Beijerinckiaceae; genus Rhabdaerophilum. The sequence goes on from CAZGKS010000082.1 coordinate 4,810, forward strand.
AGGCTGCCATTGCTCGCGTGTAAATTGAACGCTCCGCCAATCGTCGCGCGCCCGCTTTGGTCCAAAGGGTCGCGCGGGTTGAGCAGCAGATAGGCCATCGCCCCCACCAGCACGGCAAGCGCCAGCCACAACACGCGGCGCACCAGAACCAGCCCGCTGTCGGGGCGGCGGCGGGCGGGGGGCTCGTCTGCCGGGGGGCGCGGCGCTGAGGGCACGCGGCAGCCTTACGGCTTGGCGCCCGGCGCGGGGGCCGGATGCGCGTGACCGGCGGGAGCACCGGCTGCGGGAGCGTGCGTCTCGTGCTCTCCCATTTTATGCTCGGAACTGCCAGCGCCAATCGCCTCGATAGTGAACATCACCTCCACTTTGCCCGCTTTTTCAAAGACAAGCGTGCCGGTGATTTTTTCGCCTGCTGTGAGCGGGCGTTTGAGATCGATAAACATCACGTGATAGCCGCCGGGCTTGAGCGTAACGCTTTGACCGGCCGGAACCGGCAGGCCTTTTTCCAGCGCGCGCATCTGCATGACACCATTGACCATTTTCATTTCGTGGATTTCCACGATTTTACTGGCCTCAAAAGTGCCCGCTATCAACCGATCTTCGGAGGCGCCGGTGTTTTTGAGAACCATGAAACCGCCCGCAACCTTGGCACCGGGCGGTGTGGCGCGGCTCCAGGGGTGGTGGAGGATAATGTCGCCTGCCTTGTATTCATGGGCGCGGACCGGGGCCGCAAACAGAGCAAACACGCTGACAAAAAGCGCGAAAACTGCCCTTATGTGCAAGCGGCCAGAACGGGATGGTTTCGATAAAAACATGCGCGCCTCCTGCAGCGTTTTGCGCTTGATAGAATCATTACAGCAAAAGACGTTTTTTTTAACAAGTAGATAAAAGCAGGATATGTTTCCGTTACACCACATCCTGCTCTAAAGGATGGTCGTGGCAAGGGCTTCATGCGCGCACAGGCTGTGTACGCATAGGCTGTGTTTGCGCTTTATTCGGCATCCGGCTCTGGTTCAACCGGTTTCAGCTCTTTCAGCCGGGCAAAAACATGCGCGGCATTGGGTTCGGCCTCGCGGCGCGGGGCGTGTTGCGCTTCAGAGGTGGTGGCGCTGGCGGGCATCAGGGTTGGCCCGTTCTCGTCGAGATGGGCGGGTCTGTGGCGGGCGGAGCGGGAAACCTCCATATCGAGATCAAGCTGGCTGCACAGGCCCAGGGTCACCGGATCGAGAGGTTGCAGGTTATTGGCATTCCAGTGTGTACGCCCGCGAATGGATTCGATGGTCGATTTGGTGGTGCCGACCAGGCGGACAATTTGCGCGTCTTTCAGCTCTGGATGGTTTTTGAGCAGCCATTGAATGGCGTTTGGGCGGTCCTGACGCTTGGAAACCGGGGTGTAACGCGGCCCTTTGGTGCGCTTCATTTCCGGCACCCGGACTTTGGGTTCGAGAAGTTTGAGCACGTAATTCGGGTTGGTTTCGGCGCGCTCCAGTTCCTCGCGGGAAAGCTGACCGGCTTGCACAGGGTCGAGCCCTTTCATGCCAGCGGCGACATCGCCATCGGCAATGCCTTTGACCTCCAGCGGATGCAGGATACAAAACGTGGCGATCTGGTCGAAGGTGAGGGTGGTGTTTTCCACAAGCCACACGGCGGTAGCTTTGGGCATGATCAGCGTAGCCATGAAATCTCCTTCGGGCAGATGCGGACAGGGCAAGGGCAGAGCGGCAAAAAGGTAGGGTACGCAAGCCTTGTGAGCCTGCGGCATGAGACGGCAAAGCCAACACCATGCAAGGGGAACAGCACCTTATAAAACACCCTGTTCGTGCTGGCAAGTATGCTGCGGCAAGTATGCTGCGGTTGCAAACCGCTTTTTGCCCCATTTTCTTTGCTCAATAACGCGCATGAATGCGCAAGCTTTCCTCGAAACGAGGCGATGCAATACCGGGCTTTGCGTGTTTGTTTGTTTTGGCGGCGGTATTTCGCGGGCTGCATTTCAGACGGTGCGCAAGGGGGCGGCAAGGCGCGGGAGAGCGCCGGCAAGGGGTCGGCAAGGGGCCGGCAAGTGTAAAAAAACATATGCCAAATTTGTTCAATTTTTAGCGAATTCACGTTTTCTTAAAGGTGTTCGTTTATACATGGCGTTGTTCCGGTTCGCCGGGTTTAACGGATTGTATGCGTCGCGGAATTTTTCTCCGGGGTCGTGCTCCTGCCGTTTTTGCTATCCTGTTCAGCCTTACGGACCGCTTTTGCGGTCCTTTTTTTTGGTAAAAACACCAGTTTTTATGGTAAAAACGCGGTTGGTGCAGCTCTTGCTTATAAATCCTTGCCGGGAATTGCCGTCCCGGGATGGCACAAGCAGAGGCAGCTATGCACGAAGTGACCCAAGAACTCGCCCGCCCTTTGCATTCTGCGCAAACCGGGGACAAACCGCCGGTATCCTTTACCGAGTATCATCTGCATTCGGATGCCTTTGCTCTTCTGTTTCATGAAGGCATGGCGTTGGTGGAGCAGGCAGCGGCCTATCTCGATGGGGCAGGGCGCAGCCATGTCCGCGAGTTGGCGCGCCAAGCCGCCCTTGGCTATGCCAGTGAGAGCATGCGCCTGACAACCCGCCTGATGCAGATTACCTCGTGGTTGCTGCTGCAGCGCGCGGTGAATGACGGGGAATTAACCCGCCTTGATGCCGAGCGGGAGCATCGCCGTGTGCAGATCAAGGAGCCTGGCGCCAATATTGATCAGGTTTTGTTTGCGCAATTGCCGGAAGAACTGCGCGAACTGGTGGCGCGCTCGTATCGGCTGGTGGCGCGCATTCGCCATTTTGACAGCGCGCTCAATAACCGTCCCTCTGTGGCGCCAGATCAAAACCCGGTTGCCTTGCAGCACAAGCTGCTCACAGAAGCCTTCAGCCGCAGATAGGGCTGGCTTAAAGGCTGAAGCTTACGCCGCACCCGCACGCGGTTTTGGCGTTCGGGTTACGCACCTGAAACGACTGCCCCATCAGGTTTGTTACAAAATCCAGCTCCGAGCCTTGCAGATATTGCGCCGATTGCGGATCGAGCACAATCCGTGCGCCGTTTTGGGAAAGGGTGAAATCCCCGGCCTGCGGCGCGTTTTCCAGCGCAAAGCGATATTGAAACCCGGAACAGCCGCCGCCCTCAACCGCAACGCGCATCACGCTTTGAGCTGGCTCTTGTGCCAAAAGCGTGGCGATGCGCGCGGCCGCCTTATCGGATAGCGCAAAGGCAGGCGCGGCACCGTTTGGCGTGTTTTGAGCCGAGGGCGTGCTATGGGGGATCTGTGCTGCGGTATGGGGCATATTGGCGGGGGCGGGCATCGCTTCCGGTATAGGGGCGGCATTTGGGGCGAATTTTCCGGGCATGAAAGCTCCTTGGTGTTTATAAAACCATCGAACAGAGAAAACACCGATCCATTGTTCAAATATGCCGTGCAGGGCCATTGCGCAAGGTTGTTGCGCAAAACGGTTTTCCGGAAGGCGTTTGCCGCGCATAATGCGGGCAACAGGCTGCGAGTCGCCCATTTTGGCACGTGTTTTCCAGGGTCAGGACTCCTTATCGTGGATGGTTGGCGTGATTTTG
>CAZGKS010000083.1:0-4203 GCA_964526275.1 uncultured Methylobacterium sp.
CTCCCAGATTGCGGCGCCGCAACGATCTGGTTGCGGTCATTCCCCTGAGCACGGCACAACCCGTTCCAATAGAGCCTTATCAGTGTGAAATTGTACTACTCACACCACTCCCTGCCCCGTGCCACGCACCAAAAATGTGGGCAAAATGCGATATGCTCGCAACCGTGGCGCTTGGCAGGCTGGATCGTTTTCGGGCCAAACGGACCGCGCACCAGCCGGGGCGATCCTACCTTTCCGGCCAATTAACCGACCCGCAATTCGCCGAAATCCGCAGGGCTATTTTATGCGGACTTGGCATGGAGCCTTGACACTTTATGATAGTTAAGCCAACAATATTACGTTCCCGCTCTGCTTAGGCATCGGGCTTGGAGACTGCCCTTTTAACAAGGGGTAGCGGGCCTCATGGGCGCGATAACAAGCGCGTGAGGCTGTCGATTATCAAGGCCTCGCCGCAAGGCGGGGCCTTTTGTTTTGAGCGCCTGCTGTCCTGCAAGCGCCAGAAGGCCCCGTTACATCAGGTGACTTTGCCCCTTTAAAGCGCTGCGCGCGGCATGCACAGCAAAGGGGGAGCCAAGCGGTCGGATACACCAACCGCCCATGCTATCCTCAATCCGTGCTATCCTCAATCCGTGCCCTATCCTCAATGCCGGAAATGGCGGATGCCCGTGAACACCATGGCGAGCCCGGCGCGGTCGGCGGCGGCGATCACTTCGGCATCGCGTACCGAGCCGCCGGGCTGGATAACCGCCGTTGCGCCTGCCGCGACCAAGGCTTCAAGCCCATCGGCGAACGGAAAAAACGCATCGGAGGCGACCACAGCGCCCTGCGTCAGGGGCACCGCGCGCCCGGCGGCGCGGGCGGCTTCCCCGGCTTTCCAGGCGGCGATGCGGGCTGAATCCACCCGGCTCATCTGGCCAGCGCCGATGCCCACCGTTGCGCCATCGCGCGCATAAACAATGGCATTGGATTTGACATGTTTGGCCACCAGCCAGGCAAACAGCAGATCGGCCTGTTCCTGCGCCGTGGGGGCGCGTTTGGTTACCACGTTGAGCGCAAGCCCGGCTAAAGCGTGGTCATCGCGCGTTTGCACCAAAACCCCGCCGGCAATGGTTTTATAAACCTCCTCGGGGGAAGGGGCTGCGCCCGCGCCATGCCCTTGCGCCGCTTGCGCGGCAGCTTGCTGCGCGAAGGCGGGGTCTTCGGTCAGCAGCAGCCGCAGGTTCTTTTTGGCCGCCAGCACCTGCAGGGCCGCTTCATCGGCGCCGGGGGCAAGAATAACCTCGGTGAAAATTTCTGCCATGGCGCGCGCGCAAGCGCCATCGAGCGGGCGATTGGCCGCGATAATCCCGCCAAACGCGGAGGTGGGATCGCAGGCCAAGGCCGCTCGATACGCCGCTTCCAACGTGGGGGCCACCGCTACCCCGCACGGATTGGCGTGCTTGACAATCACCACCGCCGCTGGCCCGTTCGGGTCGAATTCCCGCACGCATTCAAGCGCGGCATCGGCATCGTTGAGGTTGTTATAGGAGAGTTCCTTGCCCTGCACCTGCCGTGCCTGCGCAACGCCCAGCCGCGCCGGATGCGCCTTGCGCACCAGCCAGGCGCGTTGATGCGGGTTTTCGCCATAGCGAAGCGGGATGCGCGTGCTACCCGCAAACCAATCGGCAATCGCCTGGTCATACGCGGCGGTATGCGCAAAAGCCTTGGCGGCCTGCAAGCGGCGAAAAGCGAGCGTGGTGCCCCCGGTTTCGCTCACCGCCGTTATAACCGCCGGATATTCCTGCGGATCCACCAGCACGCACACGCTCTCGTGGTTTTTGGCCGCAGAGCGCAGCATGGCCGGGCCGCCAATATCGATATTCTCGATAATTTCAGCATCTGGCGCACCGCGCGCGCGCGTTTCGCGGAACGGATAAAGGTTACACACCACCAGATCAATCGCGGGAATGCCATGCGCCGCCAGCGCGGCTTGATGCGTGGCATCGTCGCGCCGGGCAAGCAAACCGCCATGCACCTTCGGGTGCAGGGTCTTGATGCGGCCATCCATCATTTCCGGAAAGCCGGTCACATCCGCAATATCGCGCACCCGCACCCCGGCCGCCTCCAGCGCGGCGCGGGTGCCGCCGGTCGAGATCAGCTCAACGCCCGCCTGCTGCAAGGCTTGCGCCAGCGGCACAAGCCCCGTTTTATCGGAGACAGACAACAAGGCACGGCGAACAGGGCGAAGGGAGATCATGATAAGCCAACCAGAGCAACAACCAGAGCCGCACGCCCTACCACGAAACCGGCGCGAAGTGCCAGCTTGCTTCGAGCGTTTCCGCCAGATCAACATCAAGCAGGAGCGCGAAATTCACCCGCGAGGCCCGTTGCACGCTGTTTTGCTCGACATACAAGCTGGGCTCTATGCGTACCTCGCCCTGCTTCCAGGTGAAATGCCAGTTCTGTTCGCCCTCCGGCGTGCGGATGGTCAGCACCACCACGCGCGTGCCCTCAATGCGTTGCGGGGTAACCCCCGGATGGAGATGAAAAACCAGCGTGGCCCGCTTGGTGCGCGGCCAGCCCGGCGCAAAGCGAAAACTATCGAGCCCTTCCAGCCCGCCGCCCTCGCCCTCCACCAAGGGCAGCAAGGTCAGCTGCCGCGTGAGCATGGCGCCGTTTTGTTGGTGAAACCCGGCATGGGTGAAGCGCAATTGTTCGCCTGCGCGTACGCTTTCCCGCTCCACCAGCGGGGGTTCTTCCGGGGATAGGGGGGCAAAAATGCTCTCGCCCCGGCCTGTGGGTTGATCAACAAGCGCGATCAGCGGGGTATCGTCCAGCAGCACGGTGGAATGCGCCAGCGCGCCGCGCAAAATCCGCGCCGTTTCGCCCTCTGCGGCAACCGGAACGCCGCAATTGACCACAATCCGCGCTTGCCGGGTCGACAGCTCAAAGGAGAGCGCGCTGGCACAGGCCTGCGCGCCAAAGCGCGGCTCCGGCACCTGGCCGGTATCGGCGATCAGCACCATCGCCTCGTTTTCAAGCCGCTCAAACCCGGTTTGCAGCGCCCGCTCCATCCGCAGGCCACGGCTGGTGGCAAAGCGTGTCACTTCCGCGATCAGATCCCGCGAGACATGGTTGCCGTTGTTGAACGCGCCCAAGGTGCCATCGGGATGTTGCATCATCTTGACAAACCCGATGATGCGGAAAAGCTGCGCGACCATGCCTTCCGGCATCGGACGCTGGCGGGCGCGATACAGGGCTACCAGCGGCACAAGCCGGGCGGCAACCGCCACTCCGGTTGCCGCACAGCGATCGCATGGTCCGCCATCGGGAAAAAAGGTCTCGCCCAACGCGGCGACCACATCGGCCTCCAGCATGGCCAGATCCGCTTGCGGCCAGATCATCGCCAAACCATAGAGCATCAAGGCAATCGCGCCTTCCGGCTGCAAGGCGGTGGCAGGGTTGCGCTTCAAATGCCAGGCCAGTTGCGCGGCATCCTGCGCCAGATGATCGAGCAGGCGTTGATATTCCGTAAAGCTCATGCTCTCGGTCAAGAGCGCGGAATGCGTGACAAAGGCACTGATGCGCCGGGCAAGGCATACCGGTGCCTCCCCCGCCTGCAGCAGGCCTTCTTCCCGCCGGGCCATCCATTGCGACACCAAAGCCCGCCCCTCTGCGCGCAAGGTGGGTTCGGCGCTCGCCTCGAAATGCCGCAACCATTCAAAGCTATACAAAGCCTGCGCGAAAGCCGCGCTGGGCGGCGCGATCGAGAAAATCGGGCGATCGGGCGTAATCACGCTGCGCCCGGCCAGCACCACGTGCCCTACCGCGAAATCTTCCGCCACACTGGGGTCGGCCAGCAGCAGATGCGGCGGCACCAGCCCGAAGCGCTCCGCCCGCCAGCGCCGGCGCCCGATCGCGCTGCGCACATAGCCCACAGAAAGGTTGGCCCACACCCCCATCAGGCGCGCGCCCATGCCAGCACACGCCCGGAATTGGGGGCGGGACAGCAAACCAAGCCGAAAGCGACGCTAAATTTCATGCGAATCGTTGAACCCTGTGCGTGCAAATCATTATACAACCTGTGCGTGCTTTTGCCGATACTTTCTAGAAATACTATAGGCTCATGACGCACAAAGGTTTAGTTAATAAACCAAAACGTTTTTCTTGCCTTGATGTTATGAATTGTTTATGTCTTAAGTATATTTTTGTTCAAATGAAAGC